>DATJXN010000098.1 GCA_035500095.1 Candidatus Binataceae bacterium | reverse complement strand
ACGATCGTGTTTCAGTCGGCCGAAGGGCTGGAAGCGGGCAAGACCAAGATCAACTACCGGGGCGTCGACATCGGCACAATCACGGGCATCCGCCTGGCGCAGGATCACGAGCGGGTCATCGCAACGGCGCAGATGGCGCCGCGGACCGAGAACTTCCTGCTCGACGACACGCGCTTCTGGGTCGTCCGCCCGCGGATCTCGGGCGCCAACGTGACCGGCCTGGGCACGCTCATCTCGGGCGCCTATATCGGAATGGAAATCGGCACCTCGAAGGAGAGCCGGCGCGAGTTCGTCGCGCTCGAGACGCCGCCGGTGGTGACCGGCAACGTGTCGGGGCGCTTCTTTGTGCTGAAAACCCCCGACCTGGGCTCGCTGGACACCGGGACGCCGCTGTTTTTCCGCCGCCTGCAGGTCGGACAGATCGCGTCGTACGCGCTCGACAGCGACGGCATGTCCTTTACCCTGAAAGTCTTCGTGCGCGCGCCCTACGATCGGTACGTCACCGCGAATACACGTTTCTGGCAGGCAAGCGGAATCGATCTCCAGCTCTCCGCCAACGGCTTGAGCGTGCAGACCCAGTCGCTGCTCTCGATTTTGATTGGTGGGATCGCGTTCGAAACCCCGGCAGACGCGCGACCCATGCCCGCCGCCGACGCGAACACCGTTTTCACCCTGTTCGATAACCGCACCAAGGCCTACGAGCCAGCCGCGCGCAGCCCGCAGACCTTCGAGCTGATCTTCAACGAATCGGTGCGCGGGCTGAACGTGGGCGCGCCGGTGGAGTTCCGCGGCGTTCAGGTGGGCGAAGTTGCCGCGGTGCGCGCGCAGGTCGATCTGAAGACGCTCAAGTTCTCGGTGCCGGTCACGATCCATATGGACGCGCAGCGGCTCGGCGTCAAGTTCGTGGGCTTAAGGAACGGACTAGATCTCGATGCGATGCGCCGCAAGCTGTTCGATTCGATGATAGAGCACGGCGTCCGCGCGCAACTGCGTACCGGGAACCTGCTGACCGGAGCCGTGTTCGTTTCCTTCGATTATTTCCCGAACGCGACGCCGGCGGCGATCGATTGGTCGCAAAAGCCGGTGCAATTGCCGACCACTCCGGGTCAGCTCCAGGAGACCGAAGAAAAGCTGACCAATATCATCGACAAGCTCAACAAGATGCCGCTCGAGCAGATTGGCGATGGCGTGCGCAAGACGCTCGACGACCTCGACCTGACTCTGACGACCGCCAATCGGACGCTGAACACCATGAATCAAACTCTGGTGACTGCGCGCGGCACGATCGAGAACGCCAACAATTTCGTCGAACCGAACTCGGTGCAGAGCCAGGAGCTTGACAACACGCTGCAGGAGATAAGCCACGCGGCCCGTTCGGTGCGCGTGCTGACCGATTTTCTCGAGCGCCATCCGGAGGCGCTGCTGCACGGCAAGAGCGGAGAGGCAAAGTGATGGCCACAAGCCGCATCGCGCATCTGACTATTCTAACCGCCTTCATCGCGGCGGCTGCATCCGGCTGCGGCACGACGGCGCCCTCGCGCTTCTATACGCTTGACTCGACCGCCGCGCCCGCCGGCGCAGCGTCCGGCGCAGACGCGGTCATGGTCGGCCCGGTAAGCGTGCCCGCCGCGGTCGATCGGCCGCAGTTCGTGGTCCAGGTCGCGCCCAATCGCGTCGACGTGGACGAGTTCAATCGCTGGGCCTCGCCGCTGGGAGACGCGATCGCGCGAGCCGTCGCCGGCGACCTGGTCAAGCTGCTCGGGACCCCGAACGTGGCGGTCGCCCCGCTGGCCAATTTCGCTCCGGCCTATCGGGTGACGATCGACGTCCAGCGCTTCGATTCGGTGCCGGGGCAGGCGGCGTTGGTCGAGGCGGTATGGACGGTGCGAAAAACCGCCGGCGGCGAGACGCGCTCGGGCCGCACGGTCGCGCAGGAGCCGGTGAAGGGCGAGGGATTCGACGCGTTAGCGGCCGCGCACAGCCGGGCCATCGCAAAGGTCAGCGGCGATATCGCCGCGGCGATCCGCGCCGAGGCCGAAGCGCGATCGTAGCGGCAAGAGCAGGAACGAAGATGTCAGAGGAGAGCGCCCTCGACCGATTGCGCGGAGCCATCCGCCGCCACTTTATGCCGCACAGGCACAGTGCGCTGCTCGCGGCTATCATCGCGGCCTTCGCGACCCGGCCGCTGATCGGCAACAACAGGGCGACGCTCATCATATTCAGCCTGATGATCCTGGCCCTGCTGGTTCTCGGGCTCTACACCATCCAGGTCGACGAGCTGGTCGGCGAGGAGCGCAAACTGGTGGCCGAGCGCAGGCGGCGCAACATCATAGGATGGATCCTGGCCGCGGCGGCGACGGCCGAGCGCCTCGCAATGTTCTTTTCCTCGAATCATAAGCTTGGAATCATCGGCTCGGTTTCATGGCTGCTGTTTTTTGCCTTCATCACCTGGCATGAATTGCGCGCGGTCCTGCGGCAGCGGGAGGTCACGAGCGAAACCATCTGCATGTCGATTTCGGTATATCTGTTGATCGGACTTACTTGGGCGTTTCTCTACACGCTGACCTATCAGATCGAACCTCATGCCTTCAGTTTTCCCGGTACTGACGTGGTGACCGCGAACGTGCCGACAGAGAAGCAGGAGTCCGTCGTCCTGGTCCTCGTTTACTTCAGCCTGGTAACCCTGACCACGATCGGCTACGGCGATATCTCTCCGCTGACGATGAAGGCGCGCTACGCGGCGATCGCCGAAGGCGTCACTGGCCAGTTCTACCTGGCCATCCTGGTCGCTCGCCTGGTGGGAATGCAGATGAGCAGATCGATGAGTCAGCAGACGGGAACTCCGCCGCAGCGGTCCGGGCAGGATTCGGCGCCCGGTCCCGACGCCGCGAACCCGCCTGAAGAGAGCGGCTGACCTCCAAGTTCACCACGTCCACGATCTGAATTCTGGAAATCCCGCGATCATTCCGAAATTGACGCCGGTCTGCGGAGCGACGGGCGAAAACTGCCGATAGACCGTCCACTGGCCGCTCACGAAGAAGTTGAGCGGCGGTAGGTTCGGACGAATGATCACATCGCCGATTCCAAGACTCAGTGGCAGCACGGTCGACGAATTGCGATGCAGGCCCACGAGCCACGTTGCCTCGGCGGAGCGCAGGTACCAACCTTCCCATACGTGCACCGCCGCCACCGGCTGAAACTGGATCGTGTTGAGCGGCGGACGATTGCGCGAGGTGTAGGCGAAGGAAATCGGGTCCTGCAAGACGAACCCGCAGACCAGCGAGGGTATGCCCTTGTAAACCGCGCCTATTGCCGGGCCCGCCTGCCAGGCGCCCTGGCCGGCGCTCCTCGAGGTGGCGGTGGGAAAAACGAACATCGGACCCACCCCAATCAACAGTCCCGTTCCTCGCGACGGCCACGGCAGCGCCGCCAGATCGAACAACTGCATGTCGCCGAATTCCGTGCGCGTATTGCCCTTGGGATATGGAACCGTCACCAGCGTAAAGGTCGGCCGGATAAGCTGCACAAACGGGAAGAGCGAGTATTGCGGCAGCCGCGGGATGATCGGTCTCAGGATCACCTGATTGGTTTGAACGTTGGTGCCGAAATTCGCGGGGGTGAAGGCATCTCTGATGGAAATCTGCGGCAGGGTGGTGAGCGGATCGGTGAAATCCGTGATGAGTTTTTCTTCGGCCGCGAGCTCCGCTGCGGTCTGGTTTTGCGCGAAGCCCGCGAGCGGGAGAATCCCCGACAGGACGCAAATCGCGATCGACAGCGCAAACAACCTCGCGAGCGCTTTCATCAAAATATTCATAGCCGGTTGATCTTCCGTGCCGTCGATGTAGCAATCGCGGCCCGATGCTTCAACCGCGCTCCATTGATTTTGCGATACGTTCGCATGGAAATCTGATATAAGCAGGCAGCGCCGGCCAGGTGCAGTTGGCGGCCGTCAGACATCGCAGGAACCCTGAGGGAAGCGACTATGAGCGACTACGAAGTGCTCGAAGTGCCTGGCGTGCAGTTGCAGCACGGCGGTTTTCTTCCGCTCGCCCGCCTCGCCTACAAAACTCTCGGAAATCTCGGTCCCGCGCGCGACAACGCGGTCCTGGTGCCAAGCTGGTACACCGGAACACACAACGACATCCAAACCTTCATGGTCGGCGAGGGCCGCGCGCTCGATCCGCGCAAGTATTTCATCGTCATGACCAACCTGCTGGGCAACGGGCTCTCCTCTTCGCCCAGCAACACCCTCTCGCCCAACGAACGCGGCCGCTTCCCCAAGGTCACGATCCATGACAACGTCCGCCTCCAGCACGTCCTGCTCACGCAAAAGCTCGGGCTCTCGCGTTTGCGCCTGGTGACCGGATGGTCGATGGGCGCGTGCCAGACCTTCGAGTGGGCGGCGCAATTCCCGGACATGGTGCGCGCCGCGTGTCCGATCGCGGGGTCGGCGCGGACCGCGTCATACAACAAGGTCTTCCTGCTCGCGCTCAGACGCGCGCTCGAACTGGATCCGGCCTTCGCCGGCGGCTTTTACGATCGGCCTCCGATCGATGGGCTGAAAGCCTTTGCGGCGATCTATGCCGGATGGGGAACGTCGGAACCCTTCTTCCGCACCGAGGTGTATCGGGACTTCGGCGCGCATGACTATCAGGAGCACGTCGCTTACTTCTGGGAGCCGTTCTTCATGCGCCTGGACGCCAACGACCTCCTCTCGCAGCTATGGACCTGGCTCAACGGCGATATCAGCGACAATCCGGCCTACCGCGGCAACTTCGAGGCCGCGCTCGGCGCGATAAGGGCGCGCACTATCGTGGCGCCGGTCGATAACGACCGCTATTTTCCGCCGGCCGACAGCGAGTATGAGGCGCAACATATTGCCGGAGCCAGATGCCGGGTCATCTCTTCGATCTGGGGACATATGGCGCCGATGAACCCGCGCGACAACCCGGCGATAGACGGCATCCTTCACGAGCTGCTGGCAGACTGAGTATTCAGTCAGCGCTGCAAGGCGCGCATGGCTGACCGCTTCGGCGGTCCCGCGGACCCCGGTCGGGAAGGCTCGACCGCATCGAACAGCAGGCGTCGCCCACCAGCACCACGGCCGCGGGATCGGTGTTCCTGGGAATCCGCTTAGGCATCCATCGCAGGACCTTTGCCCGACGCGCGCGACGCGCACCAGTTCTCGATCTCTTCGACATTGAAACGCCAGTGTCTGCCGATTCTGAACGCCGGAATCTCATTACGCTTGAGCAACCGATGGATCGTTGAACGCGTCACTCGTAGGTAGTCCGCGACCTCCTGCAAAGTCATCACTGTGGTCGACCTCTTAACGGCCGCATTCGTGCGGCGGGATTTTTCTTCAGCCATCTGTTCCTGCACCCGTCCAACAGTCTGCGCCCGACCATTGGGCGGTCTTTGAATTCCGTTTGCCGGATCGTTCATTGCCCGGCAATCCTGATGAGGACCACGGCGTACCTCGCTACCGCCGTATCCACGCCGTCGATGTTCACCGCCACGTCGATGAAAGTTTCCGACTCGGGCTTCTCGCTCCCTCGGACGATGTACTGGCGGCCGTCATGCCCGACGAATTTCCTGCCGGCGCCGAACTGCGCGATCGCAGCCAGTGTGTCGCGAGTCAGTTTTTTCCTGTCGAATGCGGGGAGAGCCATAAATGAGCGCCTCCTTTCATTGATCAATCCGGTTTCTTCCACGCCGCCGCGGCCGGGGGCGCGGGGCCCGTACTTCAGCCATCGCGGGCGCCCTCTCAGTCTCTCGTCCGCGACTCATCGATGGCGATGCCGCTTTTGCTCCGGCTGGCGCGTCGCGAGCCTCGCGGATCGCCACGGCCAGCAGGCCCAGCAGCTCGCGAAATGCCGCGCCGATGCGCGGCCGAGCGCCGGTCGCGAGCAGGTCGAACTGCAGCCCGCGCATCGCGGCCAACGAAAGCGTGGCGAGGTGGCGCGCACGCGCGGGCGGCACCTCGGCGGCGCGAAGCGCCTGCTCGAACGGCGTCAGCCATTCGTTGATAAATCGTTCCAGGAATTCCGCAAACTGTCCGGGCTTTTGCAGCGCGGCCCCATAAACTTCGAAGCAGAACTTCCAGAATCTCGCGGTCTTCGGCGACGACCATGCGCTCCACGCGCGCAGGAGCCGTTCCTCGCGTCCGCCGTGTCCGGCAATCGCCCGCGCAAAGTCGGCCCTTTGGCGCAGACGGATTTCTGCCATAGCTTCGGATATCAGTTTCTCTTTGGAGCCGAAGAAATAGAGCAGCATCCGCGGGCTCGTATTTATCCCCGCCGCCAGCGGCCTCAGGGAAAGCCCGGCGAGGCCGTTGCTAAGTAGATATTCAACGACGTCGTCGAGCAGCTTCACCCGGCGTTCAGGTGCCGCGTCTTTCTTCATTCCTGTACCAGCCGTTTCATGTAACGTTTGTTTCAATCAAGCCGGTGGACGTTTTTATCTGAAACGTCTGTTTCAATCAATGGTACTCAACTACTGACGCCGAGCGTCCGCGCTTTATTCATGCGTTGCGCGCCGCGCACGCCCGACTAGGACCAAAGTCCAACTGTGCGCATCGCCGTTTTGCTGCCAGAGTCGAATCCGCAGGCCGGCGGTACCGACCCTCCGCAGGCCTTTCCGCGAGCAGGGCCGGGTCGTATTGGCTATGGGTATCCGTGGCCCGGATCTAAATTCGGGTCTCTCGCGGTCACTTTTCTCCTGTCTGGCGCGGCGGCGAGCGGCCCGATAGCGTCCGCCGACTCAAAAGGGTAGAAGCAATGGAAGCAATCGCCGTTTTTGAGTCACCGAACGAAGCATCACGATCGTGCGAAGCGCGATGCGGCGGCGGCCGGCCTGAAAGCAGGGATTTACTCGATGACCAATCAGCAGCCGCAGGCCGCGCCGGAAATAGATGCGGCGGCGAGGTTCGACCTGGAGCGAACGCGCATCGCCTACGAAAACCTGATGATGTCCTGGATCCGGACGGCGACTTCGCTCATCACTTTCGGCTTCAGCATATACAAATTCTTTCAGATCGAAGGACATGGCAGCGCTTACACAGCTCGCCTGATCGGTCCGCGCGAGTTTGCGCTGGCGCTGGTCTTGATTGGATTGGGAGCGCTGGCGCTCGCCACCATGGAATACCGGCAGAACATCCGTCTCCTCAAGGCGCAGTACCCGCAGTGTCCTCGCTCGTTGGCAGGACTGGTCGCGGCGTCGATCTCGGTCCTGGGGGTGGTGGCGCTGGTGGCGGTAATCTTCCGCCAGTAACTGGAGATGGCGATGAAGGGCACAAATATGCAGCGGCTGTCGGCCGGGATGGCGAGCGCCGCGCGGTTGACGGCGGACGAATTTATCAAGATGCTGCCATCGGTGATTTTCTTTTTTGCCGCGCTGATGGTCATCCTGCTGCTGCTCAAACTGTTTATCGAGCAATATTCGATCGAGTTCTACGCGTTTTCCAAGGCCGCGGTCGGTGCGCTGATTCTCGCCAAGGTGATGCTGCTGATGGACTGGGCGGAATCCAAACGCAACGCAAGTCGCTATCCGCGCGCCGTCGTAGTCGTCGGCAAGACGGTGATTTATGGACTGGCGGTGATCGCGGTCTGGATGGGCGAGAAGATCTTCGACGCCTACCGCAAGAACGGCGACTTGCGACACGCCGTCGCGATAATGATCGCCAACGCCAATCTCGACCGCTTTCTTGGCTGCGTGCTGCTCATCTGTCTCATCGTTTCGGCCTACCTGACCTTGCAGGAGATCAACCGGGCCATGGGCGATGGAGCCCTGGTCCGATTGTTTTTCAAAGCGCCCGCGCGGGCATCCACCGGCGGCTAAATCCAGTTCGGCGCGCGCCGACTCAACGATCTACAGGAGCAATGAAGTGACCCAGGCTGACTCATCCAACGGCACCCGATCCGCCCGCCGCGCGAGACTTAAACGCTATCTGATGGCAGTAACGCTGGTCCTTGCCCCGCAGGCGCTATGGGCGCAGAGCGCCGGCCAGTTCGAGCAACCGCCCATCGTAAACGCGAGTCAACTCCTGCCCGCGGCTGCGCTGGCGGGCCCCGGGTATCACGTCGAGCCGCTGGTGATGACTAACGGAGCGATGGGCCGTTACACGATCGTGTTGGACCAGTCGGTGTTTCACGAGGACGCGGGATCGTACGAGGTCGAGAGTCTCAATCTCCTGAAGATACGCCTGTCGGAGATTCCTGCGATCGAACAACTCGAACAGATGCGGAAGTCGACGGTCTTCGCTCAGGCGCTCGCGCAGAGCGCCGCGCGACCGGTCAAGATGGGCGTGCAGATGGTAACCCATCCGCTGGATACGGTGACCGGCCTGCCAAGCGGGGTCGGCGAGTTTTTTGGCCGGGTGAGTCTCGGCGCGGACTCGCTCTGGGCCACGGCGACGAATTCCTCCGAGAGCGGCGGCGAGCGGGCCTCCCAGACCGCCGGTGAGACGGCCAATATTACGCTCACGGCTCTGGGCTACGACGACGTCCGCCGGCAGTTGGCGAAAAAGCTGCACGTCGATCCGTACACTACGAATCCGATTCTGAAGGAGAAGCTCAACTCGACGGCCTGGGTGATGTTCTCGGCGCGCCTGGCGGTCAATACCGCGGTCAGCGTCGCCGTCCCCGGCTCGATGATTATCACAGGGGTGGAGTTCACCAACGACCTAGTCTATCAGACGCCGAAGGGCGACCTTATTCTGCTGGTCGAAAAGAAGCTGCAGGATATCGGCTGTTCACAGGCGGAGATTGCCGCGTTCAGCCACAACACCGCGATTCCGCTGAGCCTGCAGGTTTCCGCGGTCACCGATCTGGAAAGCCTCGGCAGCATCCCTGGCCGCCGCCTGGTGGCGGTGGCGTTGAGCAACGTGCTCACAGAGTACCAGGCGCGATTCTTCGTGACTTCGATCCGAATGCTCGCTCAGTGGAGCCAGCAAAAAGCCGCGATCACGAATCTCGGAGCGCCCTCGATCCTGATCGCGCGCGATCAGAACAATACCGTGATTCTGCCCGCGCCGGTTGACTACGTATCCTGGACTCCGCGGATAGCGGGTTTCGTGACCACTCCTGCCTTGCTGGCACAGCAGAACCGCGTGCTGTGGATTCCGGCCGGGATGACGCCGCTTGCGCAGCAGCAACTGACCGGCAACGGCTGGACCGTGCATCAGAGCGCGCAGCCATAGCCCGCAGGTTGCTTCGCGCGAGCCTATTTCATCGATGACAGGAGCCGGAGCATCGGCTCCTGATTGATGGTAATCAGGCCGCGCTCGGGCTGGTTGAGGTCGAGGATAACGAAGACGACGAAGGTTGCCAGCGCAACGAAGCAGACGGTCCCCGCAAGGTCGGTCTCGTTCGACGCTCCCTGTTCGCGCCCGACCAATAGCGAGGCGACAACCGCGGCCAGGAGCAGCAGTAACACGACGCTCACCGGCAGCCGGTCGCGGACCGCGGCGAGGCGTGCTGCGTGGTTACTGATTAGGCCATTGAGCGTGTTGGTCAACGAAACCGAGATCGGCGTGCCCGCCGTGAGGGCCTGATCGACAAGGGCGGTCATGCGGTCCTGCATGTGCTGCATCCGCTCGAGCGCGTCTTCGAACTCGGCCGGATTGACCGGCCTGGACGCCAACTCGACGCGCAGCCTCGTATAGTCGCGAACCACCGACTGCAATTGCGTTCGCACCGGGTCCTTCAGCAGGGTCGCGCAGGTGTAGAAGTCGCCGATCGCGTTGCTGTCGGCAAGCAGCGCCAAGCGGCGCTGATCGTACTTGACGATCGCCAGCGAGAAAGTGAATCCGAGCAGCAGGCCCAGGAGCGCAAGACTTCCGTCGAGGAATTTGGATACGGGTATTTTTGTGTCTTCGACCCGCAACCGCCGCCCAAGCCGTCGTCCCGCCTGCCACGCGACCAGCATCGCGAACCCCAGCATCGACGCGGTTCGCCAAGCATCGGTGTCGTTGAAGATGTTGTTCAGGCCGGCAAAGCTGTCACCCATAATCGATGTCCGTCAGGTTCCTGGTAACGGCATGTTTAACAGAAACTCCCGTTGATTGCCCGCGTGGCGGCCGAGGCACCTGTGAGGTCCTATTGAGCCGATGGTTGCGCCGGACAGGCGGAACCCAGTTCGGCCAGACGTTTCGCGTAACCGTCGGCCATTTTGAAATTTCCCGCGCTCCGGTAGAAGGCCGCGAGCGCGCCGAGCGCGTCGCAATCGTAGGGATGGCGCGCCACGTCGTCCTCGAGCACGTCGAGCGCCTTGCCCCCTTGCCTCGTGCCATTGAGCGCCACCGCGTACACGTAAGCGAAGCGCGCGCTGGCGGGGTCAAGCCGCGCGGCCGCCGCCAGATGCTCGAGCGCCTCCTGCCTGTGTCCCTGGCGCACCAACAGCAGGCCGAGCGCATGCTGGAGCGGCGCGTCGGCCGGTGAACGGGCGATGGCCTCGCGCAGCACGCGCTCGCCGTCGGCCTCGCGCCCAAGTTCGCGATCGAGATCGGCAAGGTCCACGGCGGCCGGCGCGAAGGACGGATCGAGCGCGAGCGCGGTTGCAAGTTCGCGCTGCGCCTCGTCAAACCGCTTCTCCCTCGCGAACAAAAGCGCGAGATTGCTATGCGCCTCCGGCCGGTCCGCGTTCAGCTCCTGCGCCGCAATATATTCGCCGACCGCTCTTTGAAGCGCGGCCGACTCTCCCTCGGCCAGGGCGCCCGCGGGCGCACCCGCAAGCGCTTCCGCCGCCTCGATTCGCACCGCGCGTACCGGATCGCGGAGCAACCGCGCGGACACGTCCGGACTCGCCTGCGGATCGGCTTGCGGCAGAAGACGGGCGGCGGCGCCTCTGACCAGCGGCGAGGCGTCGCGCGCGCCCGCGCGCATCGGCTCGCCGCGATCGGATTCGGAGTAGCCGGCCATCAGCGCGAGCGCGCTCGCGCGAGCGATCGCCGGCTGCTCGGAATCCGCGGCGAGTTGCGCAAGGGCGCTTGGGGCCTCCGGGGCGCCGATCGCTCCGGCATTCAGCGCCTCGGCGAAACGCTGAAATCCCACCGGCTGATGCCGGTACCACTTGACCATCGCGCTCGCCGCCCAATCCGCGGATTTGTCGCGATGGCATCCAGTGCAGGCGTTCGGCACGCCGATCTTGACCGAGAGATCGGGGCGCGGAATGCGAATGCTGTGATCGCGCCGCGCATCGACCGTCATGTAGATTCGCGCCGGCATATGACATTCGACGCATCGCGCGCCCGGCGATCCGGTTTGGTGAAAGTGATGCGCGGGGGAATCGTACCTGGCGGCGGCATGGCATTGCAGGCAGACGCCGTTGCCCGGCGCGCGAAGCTTGAGGCTGTGCGGCTCGTGGCAATCGCTGCACGTCACCCCAGCGTGGTACATCCTGCTCTGGATGAACGAGCCGTACTCGTAGTCCTCATCTTTAATCTGTCCGTCGGGATAGTAGAGGTTCTCCGCGAGCAGCGCGACGCGATAGTCGTCGCCGACCGGCTGGCCGTGCACGTAATCCTCGTGGATCTGGCTTCGCCGCGAGTGGCATCGCGCGCAGGTCTGAATTTCACGCTCGCTCCGGCGCGGCGCGCTACGCACCACGTTGCCGCTTAAAGGGTCGGTTTTCCAATTGACGCCCCGCCGCTCATCGAACGCGATCGGCAGTCCGTCATCGGCTTCGGCGCCGGCCTGGTAACCGCGCCGAGGCGCGCTGGGCGCGGCCCATGCCACGTGTCTGGAGCCCGGACCATGGCACGCCTCGCAGGCGACGTCGATCTCCGCATAGGAAGTGGTGAACGTGCGCGTGTCGGGATGGTAGTTCTTGCGCAGATTGGTGGAATGGCAGTCCGCGCACATGAAGTTCCAGTTCTGGTCGATGCCGGTCCAATGCAGGGGATCGTTGGCGCCCGGCTTGATGCCGGGAAACAGATTGAACCAGCGCTGGCCGCCGCGTTCGCGCGGGCGGCTGTCCCATGCGATCCCGAGCGCCTGCAGCCGGCCTCCCGGCATCTCGACTAGATACTGTTGCAGGGGCGAGACGCCGAAGGTGAACTTGATTTCATAGTCGTGCAGCGCGCCATCGGGTCCGCCGGTTCGCACGATGAACTTGCCGCCGCGCCGGAACATTCGCGAGGTCACCGCGCCGTCGGCGATGCTGGCGTCGTTGAAGTCGCCCAGCACCGTCGAGCCGTTTGCCGGCAGCATCGCGAGCTCGTGATGCGATCCGTTCCAAAGCTTAAGCTCGCGCTCGTGGCATCCGCCGCAGGCCGCCGCGCCGACGAAAGCGGGCGGCGATGCGGAAGAGGCCGCCGGCTCGGCTGCGGCGCGACGATGCCGCCAGCGGCTCATCGTCATCGTCACGAGGACGATAGCCGCGAGCGCCAACGCCGCGAGCACGAGCAATAGACGGCGCGCCGGCATCCCGTCCGGTGCGCTCCTGAGCGGCGTCGCACCGCGCGGCGCGCTTCCGCGCGGCGGGGCGGCTACGGTTTGCGCTTTTGCGCGTTTTCGTTTTTTGGCCAAGCGTTTTGGTTCTTTTGGCCAAGACGATTAGCGGCGGCAAAAGCGGGCTGCGATGCACCGGGACATCGCCTTTGCCGCGGCACTTCCGGCCTTCGCACCGCTACTGCGTCCGCCATCCCGCCCGCACGGTATAGTCAGTCACGGTCTGGACGATCTGCGTTGCGGTCTTCCTCGCCAGGCTGCTCGTCGATGAACTGTAGGTCTTGGCTCCACCGACCGCCGCGTTCATGCCGACTATAGCGGCCGCGCCGCCGCCCGCGGCCACGCCGACCGGCGCCATCACCGCCGCGCCCGGCATCTTGCCGCTGTCGGCGTGGGTGCTGAATGCGAGGACCTGATTCAGGTTGCCGGCGATCCGCTGGTACATCGACACGTCGCTGTCCAGAGTCGAGGACCCGGTGCCGAAGCCGATCACCAGCCGGCGTAACCGGTTGCCCTCGTTGATATTGGTCAGCGCACCATCGATAAGAAGGATATTGTCGCCGGCCACGTAGGTCCCGCGTGCGACGCAGACCGCGTTGTAGCCCTGGTCCTTGAGGTCGGAGACCACCTGCTGACAAATCGCCTGCGCGGTATCGTGCGCGATCTGCAGTTGCGCGGCGCTTTCGTTATCGCCGCTCGCATCGCGGTAGGCGCGCTGAACGATGCTCTGGTTTAGCGTAACCTCGGACGGGTTCGCCGCGAAGGGATAGACGACAATCTGGGTGGGCTGCTCATTGTCGGCAGGCGCGCGCTGGGCTTGCTGGGTAACCGCCGCACTGGCGCATCCGGCAAGGGCCAACACACACAATGCGTACATCCGACGAAGTTGAACCGACTTCACTGTGCCATTCTCTATCACGCGAGATGTCTCTGGTTCGCTCGTTTCGGGCCGATTTGGCCTGCTGACCTCGCCGTGCATTAGGCGCACGGCGAGCGGTCTTTTTCAACTTGCTACCAACGCCCTTTCGGCAGGGCGACGCAGCTTCGCCGCGCCCGGTCGGCCGCACGATAAGTCTTTCCCCGGCGCTTCTTCGGCGTAGCTTGCGCGAATGGCAAAGGGAGATTCGACTGCGTCACTTTTATGGCGTGGGAGGCCGCACGCCTATCGAAGCAAGGCGCCCTCGAGAGCCCTGACCAGCCTCACCATCACCATGAAGGCTTCGAAGGATGCCAGGAGCGCCATCACGATCGCTGCGCCAAAGAGCAGCCGCGACAGTAAAGTGCCAGGATCCATGTCGCTGGGAGACGCAAGTAGCGATCCAAACTGCGCCGCAGCCAGAGAGGCCTACGGACTCAATCGGAATTGCGGTTGCTGCCATTCGTAATGCAGAGCGTGATCGAGCAATCGTCCCAACACGCGGTATCACTAATGGGAGGATGTATTATTTCGGGAGTGGTCTTTAAGCATCATTGGTGAGACTCGCTTCCCGCGCGCAAACCGAGCCGATCTGACCTCTGACGATCCGGCTTGGCTCAAGCCAATCGACGCAATTTTAATCCGACCAAGGTCTTATTTCGCGACCGGCGCAATCCGGTCATGCTCGATGTGGCGCGTATCGGCCGTAACCGGCGTTCCATCGGGAGACGAAATCGTCTTTTGACAGTTGCAAAGAAACCCGCGCTGATCCTGGTCGAGGACGATTCCTCGGTCCTCCGCGCACTGCGCAGGTTGATGCTGGCGGCGGGATTTCGCGTGATGGCTTTCGATCGTCCCCGTGCGGTCCTCGATAGCGAACTGCCCAAAGCTGATGCCTGCCTGATCGTTGACGTGCATCTTCCCGAGATGAACGGAGCGCAACTCTGCGAAACCCTGGCCGCCGCCGGATGCGACCTTCCGGTGATCATGATGACCGGCCATACCGACCAAGGCACCCGCGACCTGATGCAAAGGACGAAACCTGCGGCCGTGCTGTTCAAGCCGTTCACCCGCGCCTCATTGCTCGAGGCGATTTCCAAGGCGCTGGCGGCCAGCAAAGATGCCAGGCGCGGGCGCTGATCGCCGCGCCCAGCGCGGTGGAAAGGCGGAGCAATTGAGGATAATATTGTCCGGTTGTGCCAAGCTCCGCGCGTTGCGAAGGATCAGTTTTGCCTCGATCCGTGTCTGCCCGATCCTCGTCCCCGCGCGAGCCTTTTCACGGAACGGAAGCGACCCTGCCTCAGGCGGTGCCAACACTTCTCTGTCCGCTTCCGGACGCCGCAATCGCGTGCGAATCCAGGCTGGCTATCGGCGAGCAATGAGCCAGGGCACGATAGTAGCGGTAATCGACGACGAGGAATCGGTTCGCACATCGCTGGTCCGGTTGCTGCGGGCAAAGGGACTTGAAGCGCTAGCCTTTGCGTCGGCCGGGGAGTTTCTGAATAGCCCGCAAAACAGCAGCGTCTCGTGCGTGGTGTCGGACCTGCGAATGCCGGGATTGGACGGCCTCGGATTCCAACAGGTGCTGCAGGCGAGACTGCCGCATCTTTCGATCGTTTTCATCACCGGCCACGGGAACGTTCCGGCGAGCGTGGCTGCGATGAAGGCCGGCGCGGTCGACTTCCTCGAAAAGCCCGTGAAAGGCGCGGCTCTGATCGACGCCATCCGGCGGGCCTGCACACGCAGCCGGAATTTGCGCGCCGTCCATTCCGAACTCGATACCTTGAAAGCCCGCTACGAAACCTTGACCCCGCGCGAGCGCGAAGTGTTTTCGCTGGTCGCGGCCGGCCTGCTGAACAAGCAGGTCGCGGCCGAACTCGGCGTTGCCGAAAAGACCGTGAAGCAGCATCGCGGCCACGTAGTCGACAAGATGGCCGCGCAGTCGGTGGCCGAGCTGGTGCTGATGGCCGAGCGCCTGGGTGTAAGGCGCGATGGGGCCGATTTCGCGCGCGCCAGGGGCAAACTGCCCTCATAGGCAGTTGCCCGCAAGCGGGCAGGATGGGAGATACGTAACCCGATGGCTGCTGTCGCACCGAAGCTGGACCAGGGGAGCATCTCGTTCGAGCGGACCGACGATTCGACGCTCGTGGCGCATCTTTCCGGCCCCTGGCATCTCAAGCGCGATCTGCCGTCCATTTCGCTGCTGGTCAGCGAACTCGGTTCCCGGCCGGCCACGCGGCGGCTCGCCTACGAGACCGCTGATTTGACGCACTGGGATAGCGGGCTGATTTCGTTTCTCACAAGTGCGGCGGAGATTTGCCGTGCGCGCGGGATCGCCGAAGACCGCAGCGGCCTGCCCGCGGGTCTACGACGCCTGCTCGAGCTGGCCGAGGCGGTGCCTGAAAAAAAGGGCGCGCGCAGCGCAGCGGTGCGCGTCTCGTTCCTGACTCACGTGGGCAACGCGTCGCTCGGCTACGGCCTTTCGGTCAACGAGTTCATTGGCTTCCTCGGCGAGATAACGATCGCGTTCGGAAAGTTTCTGCGCGGCAAGGCGCGCTACCGAAAAATCGATCTGCTCGAGGTCATCCAGGAGTGCGGGCCCAACGCGGTCGGGATCGTCACCCTGATCTCGTTCCTGGTCGGCGTCATTCTCGCCTTCATGGGCGCGGTCCAGCTGTCCCAGTTCGGCGCCTCGATTTACGTCGCCGACCTCGTCGGTATCGGCATGGTGCGCGACATGGCCGCGATGATGACCGCGATCATCATGTCCGGCCGCACCGGCGCCGCGTTCGCCGCGAAACTGGGCACGATGAAAGTGACCCAGGAGATCGACGCGCTGACCACGATGGGCGTGTCGCCGCTCGAGTTCCTGGTTCTGCCGCGGATCCTCGCGCTGGTCCTGATGATGCCGCTTTTGTGCCTGTTCGCGGACCTGGTCGGAATTCTCGGCGGCATGTTCGTCGGGGTCACGATGCTCGATCTGTCGGCCGGCAGCTACATGCGAGAAACCATCTCGACGCTGACTCTGACCAATCTGTTCGGCGGCGTAATCAAGGGCACTTTCTACGGCGTGCTGATCGCGATCGCGGGGTGCCTGCGGGGCTTTCAGTGCGGCAACAGCTCCTCGGCGGTCGGCGACGCGGCGACGCAGGCGGTGGTCATGGCGATCGTCATGATCGTGGTCGCCTGCGGCATGTTCGCCGTGGTCTTCAACTTCCTGGGGATCTGAGCAGGGAGAACTCACGATGGCCACGGGCAATGGCGACAATCGCTCCGACGCAGAGCCGCATATCATCGTGCGCAACCTGACGATGGCCTATGGCAGTTTCGTCCTGATGCGCGATCTCAACTTCGTGGTGAAGCGCGGAGACATCTTCATCATCATGGGCGGCAGCGGATGCGGCAAGAGCACGCTGCTCCGACATCTGATCGGACTCAAGGAACCGGCCACGGGCGAGATTACTTACGGCGACGTCAACTTCACCCGGGCCACGCCGCAGCAGCGCGAGCTGATGCTGCGGGGGTTCGGAATCCTGTACCAGAGCGGGGCGCTGTGGAGCTCGATGACGCTGGCGGAAAACGTCGGCCTGCCGCTCGGCGAGTTCACCGACCTTACGCCGGCGCAGATCCGCGAAATCGCGGCGCTCAAGCTCGCGCTGGTCGGGCTCAAGGGGTTCGAGGATTTCTACCCCAACCAGATCAGCGGCGGCATGCAGAAGCGCGCCGGGCTCGCGCGCGCGATGGCGCTCGATCCGGACATTCTCTTCTTCGACGAGCCGTCGGCCGGACTCGATCCGATAAGCTCACGCCTGCTCGACGACCTGATTCTCGAGTTGCGCGCGAACCTGGGCGCGACGATCGTCGTGGTCACCCACGAGCTCGCGAGCATCTTCACCATCGCCAACAACAGCGTCTTTCTGGACGCGGAATCGCGGACCCAGATCGCGACCGGGGATCCGCACGACCTGCTTGCGCATTCAAAGGACCCGCGGGTAATCCGGTTCCTCACGCGGGGACAGGAGGGAGGCGAGGGAGCCGTCACTAATGGGTAAACGGGTCAGTCCAGCGGTAATCGGGGCGTTCGTGATCGCCAGCTTTGCGATCCTGATCGTTGCCCTGATCGTAGTCGGCTCGGGCAAGATGTTCCGGCGGCCGGTGCGCTTCGTCTGCATGTTCCAGGGCAACCTCAACGGACTCAAGGTCGGAGCGCCGGTCAAGGTCCGCGGAGTGCAAATCGGCGAGGTCTCGGCGATCCAGCTGAGGATCTTGCCGTCCCAGGGCAAGCTGCGTTCGGAGATAAAAGGGCTCAGGATGCCGGTCTTCATCGACGTCGATCGAGCGCAGCTGCTCTCGAAAGGAGGGACCGGCGAGGCGCTCGAACGGGGACGCCTGGATGAGCTGATCCAGATGGGAATGCGGGCGCAGCTCAATACGGAAA
>DATJXN010000097.1 GCA_035500095.1 Candidatus Binataceae bacterium | reverse complement strand
ATGCGCCAGCCAGGCTCGGCGCTGAAGCCGTTTCTATACGCGCTGGCGCTCGAGCGCCGCCTGCTCACGCCCGCCTCTTTAATCGAAGACACGCCGCTTGAATTGCCCGAGCAGCGCGGACTCTACAGGCCGCTCGACTACGACCGCGAGTTCCGCGGGCTGGTCTCGATGCGCCTTGCGCTGGGCTCGTCGCTCAACGTCCCGGCAGTGCGGACGATCGGCATGACCGGCGTCGAGGCGTTTACCGGACAGTTGCGTGCGCTCGGCTTCGAAGGAATCGTCGAGCAGGGCGACTACTACGGATCGGCGCTCGCCCTCGGCTCGGCGGACGTGCGGCTGTGGGACCTCGTCAACGCGTACCGCACGCTCGCCAACGCGGGCCGCTACGGCGCGATGCGGCTTGCCGCCGGCGGCGCGCCGCCGCCGGCGCGGCAGGTCTATTCGCCCGCGACGGCGTTCCTCATCTCGGACATCCTCGCCGACCGCGCGGGCCGCGCCGCGACTTTCGGCCTCGAGAACGCGCTCGCCACGCGCTTTTGGAGCGCGGTCAAAACCGGCACCAGCAAGGACATGCGCGACAACTGGTGCGTCGGCTACACCGCGCGCTTCACGGTCGGCGTATGGGTCGGCAATTTTTCCGGCGCCGCGATGCACGACGTGACCGGCATCACGGGTGCGGCACCGGTCTGGCTGGAAGTGATGGATTACCTCGACCAGCGCTTCGGCGACGGCGCGATCGCGAAGCCCGCCGGTGTGACCGTGCAGATGGTACGATTTCCCAATGCGGTCGAGCCGCCGCGCAAGGAATGGTTTATCGCGGGCACCGAGCCGAATCGCGAGGCCGCCGGCCTCGACGATACGCCGCGGATTCTCTCGCCTGCGGCGGACACGGTGATCGCCCTTGACCCCGACATCCCGGCCAGCCTCCAGCGCGTCGCCTTCGTGGCGAACGCGGGCGCCGGCGCCGCGCGCTGGACGCTCGACCATCGGACGCTCGGCCCCGCCGGCGGGGTGATGTTATGGGCGCCCTCGCCCGGCGCTCACACGCTGACGCTCGCCGACTCGTCTGGCCGTCCGCTCGACACCGCAACATTCAGGGTGCGCGGTGGAACCGGCGCCGGTTTGCGGGGGTTGGGAAAATAGCCTATAAACTGCCAAGCCATGACGACCGCGCAGCCCTCATCGGTTGTGGGGCGCTCCGGATCCCCGCAAATACGCGAAATCCTTGACCGGGCGAGCGATGGCGCGCGCCTCGGCGAGGCCGACGCGACCGCGCTTATCGAGTGCCCCGACCACGAACTGCCCGAGCTACTCGCGGCGGCGGGCGCGCTTCGCGATCGCGCCAAGGGCCGCATCGTCACCTACTCGCGCAAGGTTTTCCTGCCGGTCACCAATCTCTGCCGCGACCGCTGCACCTATTGCACATTTCGCAAGGACCCGGGCGAGCCGGGCGCATGGACGATGACGCCAGCCGAGATCGCACAATGGTCGCGCCGCGGCCGCGCGCTCGGATGCCGCGAGGCGCTGATGTGTCTCGGCGACAAGCCCGAGCTGGCCTTCAAGGAATACCGCGAGACGCTCGAGCGCCTCGGCGCGCGGAGCACGAT
Source organism: Candidatus Binataceae bacterium (assembly GCA_035500095.1). Classification (NCBI taxonomy): domain Bacteria; phylum Candidatus Binatota; class Binatia (SeqCode); order Binatales (SeqCode); family Binataceae (SeqCode); species Binataceae bacterium (SeqCode). Next base: position 2,133 of record DATJXN010000097.1, on the reverse strand, counting down.
CGAGTACGTCGCGCGCGCCTGCGAGGTCGCGCTCGGCGAAGGCTTGCTGCCGCATACTAACGCCGGCATCATGAGCCGCGACGAGATGCTGATGCTGCGGCCGCTCAACGTCAGTATGGGGCTGATGCTCGAAAGCATCTCACCCCGGCTGCGCGCGCGCGGCGGCGTGCATCAGTGGGCTCCCGACAAGGATCCCGCAGTGCGGATGCGGATGATCGCGGAGGCCGGCGAAGCGCGCGTTCCGTTCACCAGCGGAATCCTGCTCGGGATCGGCGAGACGCCGGCCGAGCGCGCGCAGAGCCTGGTCGCGCTGCGCGACTTGAACGAGCGCCACGGCCATATCCAGGAAGTGATCATCCAGAACTTCCGCGCCAAGCCGGAGATCGCGATGGCCGAGGCGCCCGAGCCCGGCGCGATGGAGATGGCGCGCGCGATCGCGACCGCGCGGATGGTGCTCGGACCGAAGATGAACGTGCAGGCGCCGCCCAATCTCTCGCCCAACGAGATCGAGCTGTTTCTCGCCGCCGGCATCAACGATTGGGGCGGCATTTCGCCGCTCAGCAAGGACTACGTCAATCCCGAGGCGCCGTGGCCCCATATCGAACGGCTGGCCGAGCGCTGCGCGCGGGCCGGTTTCGATCTGCGCGAACGGCTCGCAATCTATCCCGAATACGTCGATGATTACTGGGTTGACCCGAGGCTCCGCCCGGCGCTCGAACGGCACGGCGCGGAGATCGACGGAGGTGCATCGTGAACCTGGAAGCCCTGCGCAACTATGTCGATGAGATCGAAGCCGCGCCGCTCGGCGCGCTGATGGATAAGGCCAGTCCCGCCGTGCGCGCCGCGCTCAAACGCAGCCGCGAGCGCCAGGAGCTGACGCCCGAGGAAGGATTGCTGCTCTACACCGCCGAGGGCGGCGATCTGCGCGCGGCGATCAAATGCGCGGACCTCGCGCGCGCCGAAGACGTCGGCGACGAAGTCACTTACGTCGTAAACCGCAACCTCAATTTCACCAATATCTGTTTCGTCGGATGCCAGTTCTGCGGCTTCAAGCGCCAGCGTTGGGAGTCAGACGCCTACGACCACTCCGACGAAACCATCCTCGCCAAGGTCGGCGACGCGGTGGCCCGGGGCGCAACCGAAGTTTGCATGCAGGGCGGGATCAACCCCGAGGCGCCCGACTTCAAGTACCGCGACCTGCTGCGCACGATCAAAGGCGGCTACCCGGAGATTCACGTTCATGCGTTCTCGCCGATGGAGATCATGTTCGGCGCGCGCCGCGTGCGGATGGAGTACCCCGAATATATCGCGATGCTGCGCGACGCGGGGCTGGGATCGATTCCCGGCACCGCGGCCGAAATCCTTGACGACAGCGTGCGCGAAATCTTAAGCCACAAGAAAGTCGACGTCGCCACCTGGGTCGATATCATCACCAGCGCCCACGCGCTCGGCGTGCGCACCACTTCGACCGTGATGTACGGCCACGTCGAAAGTCCGCGCCACGTCCTCAATCACCTGGGCCTCCTCCGCGACATCCAGAAGCAGACCGGCGGCTTCACCGAATTCGTGCCGCTCCGCTTCATCCACGAGAACACCGTGCTCTACCGCAAGGGCCTGGTCGCCGAGCCGCCGCCCAAAGGGACGCTCGACTTCCAGATGTACGCCACCTCGCGCCTGTTCCTGCGCGGATGGATCGACAACCTGCAGACTTCGTGGGTTAAGCTCGGCGTCGATCTCGCCGCGCTCACGCTTAAAACCGGATGCAACGACTTTTCCGGGACGCTGATGGAGGAAAGCATCACGGCCCAGGCCGGCGGCGACTCCGGCGAGTTCGTTCCGGTCGATCTAATCGAAGAGAAGGCGCGCGCGATGGGCCGGGTTGCGGTCGAACGCAGCACGCTCTACAAGAAGCTCTACGGGAAAAAGGCTCCTAATGGCGCGCGGCCGATCATCACATCCCCCTCACCACTCTCAGAGGCCGATCACCACGCTTGCGGGGGGAGTGGGGGCCGCTAAGTTCCTGCGCGGCCTCGCCCGCGTCGCCGGCCAGCCGCGCTTAAACGTTATCGTCAACACGGGTGACGACGAGGAGTTCTACGGACTTCACGTCTCGCCCGACCTCGACACGATCGT
>DATJXN010000096.1 GCA_035500095.1 Candidatus Binataceae bacterium | reverse complement strand
GTCGAACTCGAAGTCGGCGGCCATCGCGTCGTCGCCGAAGGTGTCGCCGCTTAGCCCCAGATGCACGTGTGGATCGAACAGGCCCGGCATCACGATCTTGCCCCGCAGATCGATTTCGCGCCGGGCGCTGCCGAGCGTCTCGTCGGCGCCGACCCCCACTATCCGCTCGCCCGCGATCGCGAGACCGCCGCGAATTGCCCCGCCCGGTGTGACTATCAACCCGTTCTTGAGAAGCAGGTCATTGTTCATAGGAGGCTCCGGCCATAAGACGCTCCATTTCGCCATGAATCTCTCGCCGCCATCCCGGTGTCAAGCGGATAACCGTGGCATTTTGCGCCGTTCGCGGGTAAGGATCGGTGCGGTTTCCGGCGAGCGGTCCAACCCGCCAGGGGTTGCCCGCGTAGCGGCGGCCCAGCCGTGGCGCCGCCCTGGAGGTCTCGATGGCATACAGACTCGGCGTCGATGTTGGCGGGACGTTCACGGATCTGCTGCTCATCAACGAGAGCACGGGTGAAACCTTTCGCGCCAAGGTGCCGACGACTCCCGCCAACCAGGCCGAAGCCGTGCTGGACGGAATCGCGCGCGTATGCGCATCCGCCGGAATCGAACTGTCTGCGCTCGGCGAGCTGATGCACGGCACGACAGTGGCCACCAACGCAGTGCTCGAGGGCAAGGGCGCGCGCGTTGGGCTGGTCACGACTGAAGGCTATCGCCAGATTCTGCAGGTGGCGCGCTCTTACGTGCCGGGAGGGCTCGCGGGATGGATCATCTGGCCCAAGCCCGAGCCGCTCGCGGCGCTCGATGACACAGTTGAGGTTCGCGAGCGTGTCGGCGCGCGCGGCGAGATCGTGCGCGAGCTGGACGAGGCGGGCGCGCGCGAGGCGCTCAAGTATCTCAAGCGGCGCGGGGTCGAGGCGATTACCGTGTCGCTGATAAACGCGTACGCGAATTCGGCGCACGAGCGGCGCCTCGGCGAGATCGCCCGCGAGGAAGCGCCCGAGATTCCGCTCTCGCGCTCGAGCGAGATCCTGCCCGAAATGCGCGAGTACGAACGCACGATTACCACGGTCGCCAACTCATACGTGCGGCCGACGGTCGCGCACTATCTCTCGAGTCTCAGGAGCGAGCTCAAATCGCGCGGCGTCGGCGCGCTGCTGAAACTCTTGCGCTCCGATGGCGGATTGATGTCTTTCGAGGCGGCCGAGCAAGCGCCGGTGAGCATGCTGCTCAGTGGACCGGCGGGCGGCGTTGCGGGGGCGCTTTGGGTCGCGAGACAGGCCGGCTTCGACAACGTGCTTACGCTCGACATGGGCGGCACCTCGACCGACGTATGCCTCGTGGAACGCGGCGAGCCCCGCGTGCGGCGCGAAACCATGGTTGGCGACGTCGCGGTGCGTGTCTCTTCGCTTGACGTTCGCTCAGTGGGCGCCGGCGGCGGGTCTATCGCCAAGGTGCCCGAGCTGACGCGCGCCCTGCGGGTCGGGCCGGAGAGCGCGGGAGCGGAGCCCGGCCCGGCCGCTTACGGCCGCGGTGGCGCCCAGCCCACGGTTACCGACGCCAATGTGGTGCTCGGCTATCTTCCGCTCGATCTGCTCGGCGGTGCAATGAAGCTCGATCGCAAGGCGGCGCAAAACGCGGTCGAAAAGATCGCATCCGCGCTCGGAATCGGACTTTTGGAAGCGGCGGCCGGAATAATCGACGTCGTCAACGAACACATGTTCGGCGCGCTGCGCCTGGTCTCGGTCGAGCAGGGCTACGATCCGCGCGGTTTCGCGCTGGTGGCCTTCGGTGGCGCCGGCCCCCTTCACGCCAACGCGCTCGGCGCTTTGCTCGGATGCTGGCCGGTGATCATACCGCCGAGCCCGGGCGTGCTCTGCGCGTATGGCGACGCGACGACACGCCTTCGCAACGAAGCCGCGTGCACCTATATCCGGCGCTTCTCGGCCACTTCCGGAACCGACGTTGCGGAGACTCTCGCCGCGCTGGGCGAAAGCGCCGGCGCGGCGCTCGACGCGGAGGGGCTGCCGCCTTCGGCCCGCTCAACCGTCTACCAGGCGGACGTGCGTTATCACGGCCAGGGCTTCGAGGTGCCGGTCGCGATCGACCTCGAGAGCCTGCGCCAGGACGGCGGCCTCGAGACGGTGCGCCGCGCCTTCGACGAAATTCATCGCCGGCTCTTCACCTTCAATCTCGACGTCGAGCACGAGTTTGTTAACCTCCGCGCGATCGTGCAGGAGCAAAGCCGCGAGCTGAAGCCCGCCCGTCTGGCCGAGGGCGGCCCCAACCCCGACACCGCGCTCAAGGGCGAAACTTCGATCCGGGCGCAGGGACGCGCGCGCAAAGCCAGGCTCTACGATCGCGCGAAACTGCACGCGCGCAACGTGATCGAGGGGCCGGCGATTGTCGCCGAGATGGACAGCACCACGCTTGTCCTGCCGGACCATCGCGGCGAGGTGGATAGTTTCGGAAATATCCTGATTCGGCCCCGGCAGTAGAATTGCGCCGGAGCATTTCGCGCTTATCGGGGTTCAGCAGGAGGAAGCAGCCAACATGGCAAAGACGCGAATCATCGAGCACAACCACGAGCCGTTTCGTGCGATCGAGGTTGACACGATAACTCTGGACATCATCGAGAGCGCGTTGCGCAACGTGCGCTACGAGATGGATGCCGTGCTGTTCCGCACCGCGATGTCTCCCGGAATCCGTGAGCAGCACGACGAGTTTCCGATGATAGCGGAGCGCAAGGGCCGCATGGTGGTCGGCCAGTTCGGCTCGTTCATCGGCGGCTTTCTCGACGCCTATGACGGCACCGTCGAGGAAGGCGACATCTTTCTCACTTCAGATCCGTACAAATGCGACGGCGCGATTAGTCACTCCGCCGATTGGCTGGTACTGCTGCCGATTTACTGTCGCGACGGAAGGCTGGTCGGATGGGCGGCGATGCTCGGGCACATGTCCGACGTCGGTGGCAAGGTGCCGGGAAGCCTGCCCACCGACGCGACCAGCATCTTCGAGGAGGGGATGCTCGCGCCGCCGATCAAAATCTATCGCGGCGGCGCGCTCCAGGATGATCTGATTGCACTGGTCCTGAACCACGTCAGGATGCCGCACTGGAACAGGAGCGACCTGAATGCGATCGTCGCTGCCTGCCGCACCGCGGAGCGCCGCGTGGTCGAGATGTGCGACCGCTTCGGCGTCGATCTGTTCGTCTCGGCGATGGAAGCCTCGCTTGAGAGAAACCGGCGCGCGATGGCTGCACTGATCAAGCGCTCGATTCCCGAAGACGAGATGGTGTTCGAGGACTACGTCTGCGACGACGGCCGCGGCCACGGCCCCTATAAATTGCGCTGTTCGATGAAGCGCGTAGGCGAGCGGGTCAAGCTCGACTGGAGCGGAACCGACCCGCAATCCGACGGCTCGATAAACTTCTATCTCAACGAGAACATGTTCCGGATGTTCTTCGGCATCTACATGATAATGGTTTTCGACCCGCAGATTCTCTACAACGACGGCTTCTATGACCTGGTCGACGTGCATATCCCCGAAGGCTCGCTGTTAAAGCCGCGCTTCCCGGCCGCGCTGTCGTGCCGCACGCACGCGCTCGGCCGCATCTTCGACGTGCTTGGCGGCCTCCTCGGCCAGCGGCAGCCGGAGTTTCTGTGCGCCGCCGGCTTCTCTTCGTCACCGCACCTGATGTACTCGGGGTTCGACGCGCGCGGCGAATGGTATCAGCTCTATCAAATCGGCTTCGGCGGAATTCCCGGGCGGCCGGTCGGCGACGGCCCCGACGGGCACTCGATGTGGCCGTCGTTCACCAATGTGCCAAACGAATTTCTCGAGGCGTACTTTCCGCTGCGCATCGAACGCTACGAGACGGTGGCCGACAGCGGCGGCCCCGGCTTTCATCGCGGCGGCAACGGGATCGAGGTCGTCTACCGCTTTCTCGAGCCGGGCGAGATCTCAATCCACGACGATCGCTGGCTCACCTACCCATGGGGAGTGAACGGCGGCCTCCCGGGCGCGCGCGGCCGCAAATTTATCGTTCGCGCGGGCGGCGCAAGGGAAGTGCTCAGCTCGAAGTGCGACCACGTGAAGGTGAATGCGGGCGACCTGTTGCACTACATCACCTGGGGCGGAGGGGGATGGGGCGATCCGCTGAAGCGCGATCCCGCGCTGGTGGCCGCTGAGACCTGCCGCGGATTGATCACTGCCGGCGGCGCGCGGCGCTATGGAGTCGTGTTGGGGGCGGATCTGACCATAGATGAACCGGCTACGCGCAGGTTGCGCGAGACGATGGCGGCCGAGCGGGGCGCGCCGCGGCTCTTCGATTTCGGTCCGCCGGTCGAGGAACTCAAACGCAACTGCGAGCGTGAAACCGGATTGCCGCCGCCTGCGTGGCCGCATTTTGCGCGCGTGGCTGAACCGGTGCGATGAACCGCCGGTTCCTGCAATTGGCGAGGGCTCGGACAACCTGCAAAGGGAACGAGGTGGCAGACATGACGATAAGATATAGTAATCCGTCGGGTCTGGCGAAGCCGCTCGGAGCGTATAGTCACATCTCCCGGGCGCGCGCGTCCGAAATAGTATTCATAGCCGGCCAGCTCGCGGTCAACGAAGCCGGAGACCTGATCGGCAAAGGCGATTTCGCGGCTCAGATGCGCCAGGTGTTCGAGAATCTGAAACGGGCGCTCGAAAGTGAAGGACTGAACTTCGCCAGCGTGACCAGGTTTACCACCTATCTCGTGCACTCGCAGGATATCGAAGCGTTCATGGCGGTTCGCAAGGAGCTTTTTGCCCGGATCTATCCGGGCGGCCAGTACCCGCCCAACACTTTGCTTATGGTCGATCGACTGGTCGGCGAGCAGTTTCTGATCGAAGTGGAAACGATCGCGGTCGCCGCGTGAAACGTTGACGGCGCGCTCAGAAAATCTCGAAGTACTCGCGCTGCTCCCATTCAGTGACTTCCAGTTCGAAACGCGCGATCTCGGCTTCCTTGATCAGCGAATAGTAATCGACGAACGTGCTGCCCAGGCCCGCGCGCAGGCAAGTATCTTTGCGGAGCGCTGCGATGGCTTCGCCGAGCGAGTGCGGCAGCCGTGGCGCCGCCGCTTCATAGGGCGTGTCGCTCGGCGGTCCCGGATCGAGTTGGCGCTCAATCCCGTCGAGTCCCGAGAAAATCTGCGAGGCCATGTATAGGTACGGATTCGCGGCCGGCTCGCCCACGCGATTCTCCAGCCGTGTTGCCGAATCGCCGGGCCCGCCCAGCACGCGGACCATCACGTTGCGATGGTCGTGGCCCCAAACCGCGCGGTCGGGAGCGAGCGGATGCCGCCCATAACGTCGGTAGCCGTTGATGGTCGGCGTCGCCAAGGCGGCTGCGCCCTGCGCATGTTCGAGCAATCCGGCCAGATACTGCTGCGCCAACGGCGACAGCACGGCGCCGGCAGCCGGGACGAAAGCGCTGTCGCCGGTGCGTTTGTCGCGCAACGATTGATGCAGATGCCAACCGCTCGAGAAAACGTTCGGAATTCGCGGCCGGCACATGAAGCTCGCAAGATAGCCGTGGCGGCGACAGACCTGCTTGATTGCGCTGCGCGCCAGCATCATCATATCGGCCGGCTCGAGTCCGTGGCGCGGCTGGAACGTGAACTCGCACTGGCTCGGTCCGTATTCGACTTCCAGCGTGCGCAGAGGAAGGCCCAGGCCCATGATGTTCCGGCGCAGAATTTCGAGCGCCGGATCGAGCTGATCGTAACGCAGCTCGGTCAGATGCTGATAGCCCTGGGTGAGGAGACTCACTTCGGGCGGCGGCCCCGGCTGGCCCGCATCGTCAAGCTGAAGCCGCGGGTTTTCGAGCTTGAAGATGTGAAACTCGATCTCGAGCCCCGCCACGAAATCGAAACCGGCCTCGCTCAGCCGCTCCAGCGCGCGCCGGTACAGATAACGCGTGGAAACCGGAACCGGCTCGCCGCCGGTGAAGTATAGGTCGCAGAGGAGCCATCCGGTGCCGGCGACCCACGGCAGGATATGGAAGGTTGCCGGATCGGGAACGATCACCACGTCGGCCGCCGCCTCCATGTCGCGTTTGGTGAAACCGGCTCCGCTCAGCGAGAGGACGGCCGGCACCGTGCGATGCGCGGTGTCCTTGGCCAGCAGCGTCATCGGGAATGTGCTCCCCTCGCGCATCATCCGCGGCAGTTCGTTGGCCACCACGGTCTTGCCGCGCAGGACTCCGTGCTGGTCGGCGAAGGACAAGCGTACGAGGTCGAGTTTGTGCGATTGGACCAGTTTCTCGACCTCGTTCGCGGCCCTTGACCGATCGTCGGTCCACAAGCCATGACGTTCGACGAAACTCATCGCGCGTTGTTGGGTCATTCCAAAGGATGCGCTGCGGCCCAGGCGGAATCTCTCCGGCGTCTGGTGTCGAATTCGCGCCAATAGGCCTCGAACCCGTCGCACGGCGCGATTCCGTCGAGCGTGATCGGGCCTCGGATCCGCCGCGCAGCGGCCTCGTCCAGGACCATCAGCGGCCGCTTACCGGCCGCCACATCTTCGATCCCTTCGATAAGAATCCGCCGATAGACCGCGATAGCCTTGTCAGACGCGCCGAGATGCTCCTGGGTGCGGTCCTGGATCGGACCCTGCGATTCGACCGCCCACTGGTCATGCACGTTAATGTCGTCGCCCATGCCGGTGTACGTTCGCTGCTTCTGTTCCGCAGCGTTGAACCCGTAGTCGTTCGCGGCGTTGAGCCGCGGTTTGTACTCCGGGAGCGTATAGAGCTCGAGGCGATGGCGGCGCATCGCTTGCTTGTCAACCGGCGCGCCGAAACTGGTGAAAATAGCATACCAGTAGTTATTTACGTCGTCGATGGGCACCTGCCACTGCGTAACGGTCATCTCGGGGCTGAGCGGCACCACAAATGCGTTCGGAAATAGCAAGTTCGTGACGCGGATGTGAGTGCGAGAATCATCGACCGCGCGCAGAGTTATGAGTCTAAAGCCATAGTCCGTGCGCTGAGTATCGATATGCGGGCGCGGATGCTCGCGCATAATCCTGGTCATCGCCACGGCCGAGTCCGCCGTCGTGCTGCGAAACTGAATTCCATAGTTGCCCGCCGGACTATGGTCTTCGAAGAAGCGGTGCAGGAACGAAGCATGAGCCGGATCGATGCCGACTTCGAGCGCTTGCAGCCAATTGCACGCGACGTGTCCTTTGAATGCGAAGGTGTACGCCTCAGGCGCGATAAAACAATCAAAGTGGGGAAAAGCCGGCGGTTCGCCCGGCCCCATGTAGGCAAAGACGATGCCGTTGCGTTCACGGACCGGATAGGACTTGTGCCGGATTTTGGTGTGGAGCGTGCTGCCCTCGGGCTCGGCTGGGGTCTCGAGGCAGTTTCCCCCCACGTCGAAGAGCCAGCCGTGAAACGAGCAGCGCAGTCCTCCGTCTTCGAGCCGCCCGAACGCGAGGTCGGCGCCGCGATGCGGGCAAGCACGATCGACCAGTCCATAGCGCCCCGATTCGTCGCGAAATAGCACGAGCTTCTCGCCAAGCAATTGGATCGCTTTGACCGGACGCTCGGCCGGCAGCTCTTCGACCAGCGCGGCAGGCTGCCAGTAAAACCGCATCAGCTTGCCGGCGGGAGTCGCGGGCCCGGTGCGAGTAATCAGCTCGTTGCGTTGTGCAATCATCAAGGCGGCACGACCTGCCAGGTGTGCGAACCCTAATTCAGGTTGCCCACAATCGATTCGACTTTAGCAAGCGCGATACTAAATTTACAAACCAGCTTTCCGACCGGACCTTAAAGACCGGCTGTGAGGATCGGCGACGCATTGGCCTCTATCGGAGTTCGTCGCGCGAAAATATCCGGGTACCAGTATCGGAAGCATCCGGAGCGGCGCTTCTTCAACCGCGCCTTGCGCCAGCTTTCTGAGCTCGAACGGGCCGTAGCCGGTCCGAATGAGGCGCGTCACCTGCAATCCCAAGTGCGCGAGCAGCTTTTTGATCTCGCGGTTTTTTCCTTCGCGCAGCGTCATGGTTATCCAGAAATTGCCGCCTTGACGTCTGTCGAGCGTGGTTTCGATCGGACGGTAACGAACTCCATCGACGGTGACGCCTCGCGCGAGCGTGGAAATCGACGCCTGATCGAAGTTGCCGTGAACCCGGACTCGATAGGTCCTGGCAATTGACTGCGCCGGATGTTCGAGATAGCGCGCCAGTTCGCCGTCATTGGTCAGGAGCAAAAGCCCCTCGGTGTTGATGTCGAGCCGTCCGACCGAGATTACTCGGGGCAGGGTTTTAGGCAGGGCGGCGAAGACGGTCGGCCGTCCTTGCGGGTCGTGCGCGGTGGTCACGAGTCCGGCGGGCTTGTGATAGCGCCAGATTCTCGATTGTTGGAGGGCTGCGATCGGCTTACCGTCCACCAAGAGGAGGTCGTCCGCACCAACCAGCATCGCGGGATGAGTCACGAGAATGCCGTTGACCGCGACGCGACGCGACGCGATCAGCCGTTCACACTCGCGGCGCGACGCGACGCCGGCGCGGGCCAGGAACTTGGCGATCCTCTCCTTGTCCACCGGCGCGGCGTTCTGCGGCTAGGCGTACTCGGTAAGGTCCCGCACCCCGGCCTTTTTGAAAGCGCTCTGACGCTCCTCGCACTTGTTGCATCGCCCGCAGTGTTTCAACCCCCGCGGAGCCATGCAGGTGAGCGTCGCCTCAAGCGGCAGGTGCCGGAACTGCCTGATAAGCTCCCATTTGGCGAGATTACGGAAATCGGCCTTCACCTCGATTGGATGATCCAGCCCGAGGCTCAGCGCGGATGCGAAATCATTGAAGAACTTCGGCGAGGCGTCGGGGAACGGGTTTCCGCCGAGAGATCCGATCGCGATTCGCGATACGTTGTGTGTGCTGCACCAGATCGCGGCGAGGCCGAGCAGCAGGATGTTTCTGCCGGGGAGATACACCGCGCTATCCGATTCTTCCGCCCCAGGGACGCTATCGCCCGAGATGCTCCAATGGGCGCCGTACATCGCTGCGACTGACACCGACAGCGTCGTCACGGGCTGCACGTGCGGGTTGTTCAATGCTCGCAGGAAGCGTTCGAGCGCGCGGCGTTCCATCTCCTCCCACGCCAGTCCGCATTGCACGTAGATGGGATAGACTTCGGAGGTTTTGGCTTCTTCCGCGAGCAGCGCGCAGCTATCCAGGCCGCCGCTCGACAAGACCGCGATTCTCTCCAAGCTGTTTCTCCTCACCGATAAGTCGGTCTAATATAGCGCGGATCAACCGCAATTCGAGGGACCCGCATGGGAACGGCGCAGAATGCCTGGTACGTGAACTTCTTTGGCGACGACTACCTTAACATCTATCGCCATACATTCACCGCAGAGCGTGCGGAAAAAGAGGTTGCGTTCGCCGCGCAAAAACTGGGCTTGAGCCCGGACGCCCGGGTGCTCGATCTCTGCTGCGGTCCCGGCCGTCACAGTGTACTGCTTGCTCAGCGCGGATACAGGGTAACCGGCCTCGATCTGAGCCAGGCTTATCTCGATCTCGCTCGACGCACGGCCGCCGACCATCAGACTGCAATAGATACCGTGCTGGCGGATATGCGCGAGATACCGTTCGATAACCATTTCGACGCCGTAATCAATATGTATTCGTCGTTCGGCTACCTCGAGTCCGAGGCCGAAGATCTGAAGGTTCTCGGATCGATCTCACGATCTCTCAGACGGGGAGGTCAGCTTCTCCTGGACATGTTGAACCGCGAATGGGCGGTTGCGAATTACATTCAGAACGACTGGCATGCGGAGCCCGACGGCACGCTATATGTCGAGCATCGCGCGCTCGACCTTGAATCGAGCCGGATGCGTGTGCGGTTTGTGATCGTGGGTCCGGACGGCAGTCGTCACGATTCGCCGGGACACGATATCCGCCTCTACACGCTCACGGAAATGCTCAGGCTGCTGGAGCGCGCCGGGTTCGCAAGCGTCGGAGTACATGGTGGCTTCGACGGCGAGAAATACGGGATTGAAACTCGCCGCATGATACTCTGCGCCCGAAAGAAAGCTTAGCCCGTTCGGTTCATGATGATCCACCCAGGTTTCCGTGCGCTCGCGGCCAGATGGCGTTGGAACGCCGCGCTAACCATTTGTGCAATGATCTCGTGCGCAGCCTGCACTTCCCCGCATAAGGCTCCGTCGAGCGCCGCCGCCTTCCGTGTCGCGTTGCTGACCCCGGGGCCGGTCAGCGACGCCGGCTGGAACGCGGCCGCCTTCGACGGCTTGCGGCTAATCAAGGAAAAGCTCGGAGCCGAAACGGCGCTGGTGCAGACCCGATCGCCGGCTGACTTCGACGATGGCTTCCGCGACTTCGCTTCGCGCGGGTTCAACCTGATTTTCGCGCATGGCTACGAATACACCGACTCCGCGATCAGCGTGGCGCGGGATTTTCCTCATGTTTATTTCGTGGTCAGTTCGGGCAGCCAATCGTCGCGCAACGTCGCTTCGTTAACCTTCAAATTCGATCAGGCGGCCTATGCCGAAGGCGTGCTCGCGGGCGGAGTCACCAGAACCGGAGTCGTCGGCGCGATAGGCGGCATCGAACTGCCGTCGATTCGGCAGACCTTCGACGGGTTCAGACGCGGCTTCCTCTCGGTGCGGCCCAGAGGCCGGATGCTGATTAGCTATATCGGCAAGTTCGACGACGTAGGTGCAGCCAAGGAAGCGGCGTTGGCGCAAATCAGCCAAGGTGCGGACCTGATCGTGCACGATGCCGATGCCGCCGGGCTGGGAGTCTTTCAGGCCGCGGCGCAGGCGCACGTCCTGGCCTTCGGTGCAATACGCAATCAGAATGACGTGATGCCCGGCGTCGTTCTTGCCAGCGCCGTGACTGCAACGGCCCAGGCATTTCTGCGAATCGCCACTGAAGTCAAAAATAATCAGTTTCATCCCGGTATGCTCGAGTTCGGAATGGAGGACGGCATGGTCAAGGTAGTGCTGAATCCCAAACTCGAATCGCGCATACCGGAACAGGCGATGAAGCAGTTCCTGGCAGCGGAGCGGGAATTTGGCCGGGCGGAGCAATGACCGGCCGTCATCGCGGCGGCGCGCGGCGGCGCTCCGGCTGGCCCGCTGATGGCCGATGCTGACAGCGCCCGCTCTTTGAGAACGTCCGCGCACTGGCGCAAAGCGCTTCCCTTCGCCGGGACGCTGATTATTTTCGCCCTGGTATTCTGGCGGATTCCGGCTGCCAGGCTCGGCGCGGCGCTGGAAGAGGTTCCGGTTTTAAAGTTCTTTGGAGTTTTCCTGCCTTTTTCACTGTGCTACTGGACCATCGATTCATTTTGCCTTACTTGGGTGGTCCGCCGCTTCAATGCCGAGTTGCGGCTGCGCGACGTGATGCCGATCCGTGCGAGCATGAACCTGCTCGCGCTGATAAACAGCAATCTCGGCCAGGGCGGCGTCGCGTGGTATCTCCATCGAAAGACGGGAGTGCCGTTTCTGCAGATACTTAGTTCCATTCTGTTCATAGCGTTGGCCGAGGTGTACCAACTGCTCTTCTTTTCCACACTGGGAGTTCTCTTCTATCGCCCGCAGTCAATCGCACAGTCCCGGATCATTAATGTTTTGCGAATCGCAGATGTCGCGGCCTGGCTCCTGCTCGCCGCGATTATCGCGTGCTTCGCTGAGGCGCGCCGCAACGAAGGCGTCCGTTCGGCGTTAACCAACAGCAGGTTTGGCTCGATCATCGGGACGTTCGTCGCGGCCCGGCCCATCGATTACGCGATCGTGCTCGGAATCAAGGCTCCCAATTTCCTCCTTTCAGTGATCGCGCATTACTTCGCGCTCTCGCTATTCGGCATCACGATCCCTGTGGCCAGGCTGATATTGTTTCTGCCGCTGGTGTTTGTCGCTGCTGCGCTACCAATCGCGGTGGCGCACCTGGGCACGAGCCAGGCCGCATGGCTGCTCTTCTTCTCTGGGAGCGCGCCGGATGCGAGGATTCTCGCCTACAGCCTCGCCGCGCACTTCACGTTCATGTTGTGCAACGGATTGATCGGGCTGTTCTACCTGCCGCGCGCGAGCCGCGAAATGACCGCCCTCGAGACGGCTGAGGCATGAAAAGGGACGCCCGGGTATTGCTGCGCTCGTTCGATGATCGCGGCGAAGTAAGCGACGGCTAACAGCGGTGAAAAGTCGCGGAGCAGGAGGCCGGACCATTGAGAGCCGAAGGCAAACGCGAGAAGAAGAACCAGGCCGTAATTGACAATGCCGCCCCAGTGCCCGATTCGGCTCCGGACAGGAACAGGAGCGCCGCTTACCAATATTGAATCGACTGCGTATTGCGCGAACGAGGCTGCGATCAGGATGGGTATATAGGTTGGGATAGCGCCCGCGCAGGCTTCGCAAAGAAGAGCCGTCAGGACGAAGGCGATGTCTGCGATGTTGTCGAGCCATCGGCCGAACCGATCGGCGCAGCACATCCGGCGCGCGACGGGCCCGTCCACGAGGTCGGAAAGCGCCGCGCCAAGCGCGATCGGGCCGAATACTTCGGGACGTCTGTATCCGTGAACGAAGGCCGCCAACCATAGCGCGGCAAGCACGAAGCGCGATGCGCTAAGTGCGTTCGCGGTGTGCGTTCCGACGATGCCGCGGCGCGAGCGCAATCCAATTGCTATGGCATGTGCCATGAGCCGCTGGACTATTTGTGGGTTTCATCGATGGCCGGAGCGGGCGTACCCGGCCGAGACTCGAATCCGTCGGGCAGATCGCGAACCGGAGTTATTACAATCGAGAGAATGTCGCCTTTGTCGAACATTTCCTGGGTTGGCTTATGGAACCCGAAACGCACCATCAGATATTTCTTCGGGTAGTCTTCGATTACGCGCCGCTCGAATGCCGGATCGGAGCTTATGCGGGCCTTGCCGATAAACGCCGGACCGTGCTTCCTGCCGATCCAGACGATCACGGGGCTGCCGCGACGAATACGCTTTGCCTTCCATGTTGTGGGCTGCGTCTGAATCAGCACGAGATGGTCCGGTGAAACCGTAAACCAGACCGGCGCGGCGTTGCTCTGGTTACCGTCCTTGCGAACAGTGGCGATGTA
Source organism: Candidatus Binataceae bacterium (assembly GCA_035500095.1). Classification (NCBI taxonomy): domain Bacteria; phylum Candidatus Binatota; class Binatia (SeqCode); order Binatales (SeqCode); family Binataceae (SeqCode); species Binataceae bacterium (SeqCode). Next base: position 19,767 of record DATJXN010000096.1, on the reverse strand, counting down.
AAGCACGCCGGCGGTTGAAAGCGCGTCGAGGTCGCGCGGTGAGACTCGTGCGCCAGTCTGCGCGCCGCTGGCGTCCGACTGCGCCGAAGCTGTGGTCGCGACGCCCGGCCCTATCGCAAGACTACCGAGCGCGGCCGCACCCCACGCGATTACCTGCCGTCGCGTAAGCGCGGCGGCGGCGCCGCTCGCCGCAATGCGACCGTTGCCAATGGATGTTCGATTCACGGGGCTTTCCTCGGAAGCAGCTCGCCGGTTTGTGCGGATACTCATTTACCGTCCAGACGCGGATCGTTCATCGAGATACATCGAGAAGCCTTTACCTGTTCGATATCGGAAGCGCTCCCTTGCTTGAGCGCAAGCGAACTCAGAGCGGCGCGAAGCCGCTGGCATTTGTCTTCCGAACCGGCGCCCTCCTCGACTTTCCATTTCGATAGCCCCGCCGAGTCATCGTAATGACCGTCCGCCTTTTCCGGCGGCGTGATCAGGAACCATCCGGAATCCGCGGCGGGAATTGCCCTGGTGGAAACCGAGATCGATGAGAGAAGCTTGATGGCGTGTTCCTTCTGACGAGCGGGCAAATCGTCGATCGAGACCATCGGCGCGTATGTCGCTTCGATCTCCCATTGACCGCTGAACGCGATTCGCTGCAGAAGATAGCGTTCGCCGCTCTGGCCCGCGCAGCCAATGCCGCGCAACTCGAAAAGCAGTTCCCCGGCGCTCTTGTCGAGCACCTTGGTGCTGATTTTCTGACACTGATGTTTCGCGGTCTGGACGATAGTGTCGAGAATCGCCTGCGGGGAATCGATGCTTGGTTTGGGTCTCAGCGCCAGCACCAGGCGCACTTTGGCGGTTGCCGGCGCCTCGCCCTTGGGCACGAAAACTCTGACCATGGCGCGGCCGTTATGCTGCTCGCGCACCGCCTGCCAATCATCCCATCCGACCCCTTCCGGCAAACTGAATTGCGCGTCGATCTTTTCCTCGCCGCCAGCCGCGACAGCCGCACTCATTGCGGGACGAGCCAGGATCAGCAGGAACGCCATCAGAGCAGCCAGAACTGACGCGAGATCCGCCAAAAGAGGCGCGCGGCGACGTTTTCCTCGTGCTGCGATAATCAGAGCGTGTCCAGCGCCAGCCGTCATCGCAAAGCCGAGAACGCGGTCGGGCTCATGATGGTATTGCTAATGGAGGCAACCAAGGGACCGTCTTCCTCGCTCTTGCGGCGGGCGTCGAGCCATTCGGGATCGGTCTGAAAGGAGGAAAACTTTTTGTCGCGCTCTGCCAGCGATTCCCATTGCAGAATATAGATCAGATCCTGGTTGGATTCGCCGATAGCTACGGTCCAGAAGCCGACTTGGCGAATTCCATGCTTTTCGAACAGCCGCATGGTTGCGGTTTCGAAGCGTTTGAGGAGGGCAGGAAGCCGTCCCGGCAGGCAATGATAGACGCGAAGCTCATAGATCATTCGGATTCCTCCGTGCGGGAAAAAATTATCCAGTTGCGCGGACATCGCGGAACCGGTTCATCGATGATATCGCAGCAACTATGATTTAGTCTGAATATCCGCAAGAACCGGCATCAGGTACTTCTTGAATTGGCCAGGGTCCTCGGACATCGGGAAATGGCCCATCCCTTCCATCAATGTATAAGTGGCGCCGGGTACGGAATCGGCCAGAGCCTTCGACGCCGCCGGATATGCGGACCAATCGTAATCGCCGCTGAGCACGTAGAGCGCGCACTTGCGGGTGTCGATATTTTTCGCGGTCTCCCGCAGATCGTGTTCGAACGAATAGTAGTACAGGTCGCCTTTGAATACCGGCGGCGCGCCCTGGCTGTATTCCCATACCGTCTCGCGCACGAACTGTTCGGGCGCGTTGGGCGAGCACAGGCTCAGCATCAGAGCGGGTTTCGATTCGTTCGACAGGCGCGGATGGTGGAACCACTGGTTCACCAGCCGATCGGTATTGCCGCTCCATAGCGCAGCTTCCAGCCCGATGCAGGCGCGGAATTCGTTCGGATAGTTAAGCGCCAGGTCGCCCGCGAGATGGCCACCCATCGAGCAGCCCATGTACACGGGCCGTTTGAGGTCGAGTTCGCGGCAGAGCTTGACCCAGTAGCGCATGAACCAATCCTTGGTCAGCCGGTACTCCTGTTCCCAGTACCTGAGGGAAACCGGGGGAAGCGATTTGCCGTGATAGGGCAGGTCGGCGGCGATCACGCGAAAGCGCGAGGTTATATCGCGGTCCTCGAGAATATGCCGGTACTGGCGTCCGTCGGATCCGGCGGTATGCTGGCATACCAGCGGTATTCCCGTGCCCGCCTCTTCGATGTAAACGCGGTACTCGACACCGTCGAGTTCGAGATAGATATAGCGGCCCGTAATGTCCGAGAATCTCGCCATTGTCCTGCCCCTCTACGCGGCGCGCGAATCGATAATCGACTGGCGCATGATCGCGTTGATGCGGCGGATTGCATAGTAGTACGCATAAGCCGATTCGAGATCGCCGCCGAAAGTGAAGTCGTGATGGAACGAAGCCGCGAACCAGTCGTGGTAGAAAGGCTGCGGCCGCCGCTCCATCATCCTTCTCCAGACTTCTGGAGGGCCACCGATATTTATCGTGTAGGGATCGAAACCCTGGCTTCCGTGCTGAAAACGATCGACCTTGCCGTTGTCGATCCGCATGAAATACTGATCCTTGCCGATAAAGAAGCGGATATCGCAGTACCAGAAGCGTGCCGCTAGGAGAAATTCCGGATCGCGGTTCAGGCGATCGCGAATCGTGTCAACCGGCAGGACCAGGTCCGCGGTGGCTTCAGTATTCACCGCCATTTCCTCCGTTGCGGTTGGTTAGGCCTTCGGCGTCCCGCGCGATTGGCGCGTCGGGCCCGATTCAGACTGGCATATACACCAGATGGCCCGGTTTGCACAGGCTGAGGCGGGCGAGCGCGCGCCTCGACACCCGGCCGCGCGAGCCGGGCGCCGCGGGGAGAGGGCTTAGACCGGCTTGAGGTCCCAGATATCGCGAGCGTATTCGCGCACGGTGCGATCGCTGGAAAAACAGCCTACGCGCGCGACGTTGAGAATCGCCTTGCGCGTCCAGAGCGCGGGTTGGAGATACTCGTCGGCGATTCGACGCTTGGTCGCGACGTACGATGCGAAATCCGCGACTACGAAATATTCGTCGCGGTTGAGAAGCGTTTCCGGCAACCATCTGAAAGAACCGGGTTCGCGCGGACAGAAGCGGTCGGAGGCGAGCGCGTCGAGCACGCGCCGCAGCGACGGATCGCCTTCGTAGTATTGCCGCGGATCGTAGGAGCCGACCGCGCGCATCTCCGCGATGACGTCGGCGGTCAGGCCGAAAATGAAGATGTTCTCAGCGCCGACTTGCTCGCGGATCTCGACGTTGGCGCCGTCCAGGGTGCCGATCGTCAGCGCGCCGTTCATCGCGAACTTCATGTTGCCGGTGCCCGAGGCTTCGGTGCCTGCGGTCGAGATCTGTTCGGATACGTCGGCTCCGGGGATGATCTTCTCCGCCAGCGAGACGCGGTAGTCCGGCAGGAACGCGACCTTTATCAGCCCGCGCGTGCGCGGGTCTTCGTTGATGGCCGCGGCGAGGCTGTTGATGAGCTTGATGATCATCTGCGCGGTCCAGTAGTTCGGCGCGGCCTTGCCCGCGAACAGGTAGGTCCGTGGCACCAGGGGCTCGACGCCGTCTTCGACCAGCGCCAGGTACTCGTCCACGATCCCGAGGGCCATCAGCAGTTGGCGCTTGTACTCGTGGATGCGTTTGGCTTGAACGTCGAAGATCGAGGCCGGGTCGACGTCCACGCCGGTGCCGCGATGGACCAGCGCGGCCAGGCGTTCCTTGTTGGCGCGCTTGATCGTCGTGAAACGGTCCTGGAACTCGACGTTGTCCGCCAGGCGTTCGAGTTCGCGGACCTGTTCGAGGTCCGTCGTCCATCCGTTCCCGATGGTTTCGTCCAGCAACTGCGCGAGGCGCGGATTCGCCATCAGCAGCCATCGCCGCTGAGTCACGCCGTTGGTCTTGTTGTTGAAACGGGCCGGCCAGAGGCGGTACAGCTCCGGCGCGAGGCGCGTCTTGACCAGCTCGGAGTGCAGTCTGGAAACCCCGTTGATCGAATGGCTGCCGACGATCGCCAGATGCGCCATGCGGACCTGGGGCTCATGTCCATCCTGGACAATCGAAATCCGGCTCGCCTGATCGGAGCCGTCCGGCCACACCTCGGCGGCCTCGGCCAGGAAGCGGCGGTTGATCTCGTAGATGATCTCGAGATGGCGTGGCACCACGCGCCCGAGCAGTTCGACCGGCCAGCGCTCGAGCGCTTCGGGCATCAAGGTGTGGTTGGTGTAGGCGACGGTCGCCCGCGTGATTTCCCACGCCGTCTCCCATGACTGATCGTGCTGATCGATGAACAGCCGCATCAGTTCGGGGACCGCGAGCGCGGGATGCGTATCGTTGAGCTGGATTGCCACCCGCGAAGGAAAATCGTGGATGTCCTCGCCGCGGCCGAAGAAACGCCGCGCGATGTCGCGCACCGCGCAGGCCACGAAGAAATATTCCTGCAGGAGCCGCAGCTCACGCCCCGCCTCTCCGGCATCCGACGGATAGAGGATTTTCGAGATGGCTTCGACGCCCACCTTCTTCTCGACCGCCTTGAGATGACCGCCGGCGTTGAAGATATGGAGATCGAACTCGTCCGAGGCGGTGGCCGAGAACAGGCGCACGAAGTTCACCGCATCGCTGCCGTAGCCGGAGATCGGCAGATCGGCCGGAATGCCGACCAGGGTGCGTTGATCCACCCATAGCGACCGGTACTCGCCGCGATGGTTGCTCGCCGGCTCGATTCGGCCGTACACCGGCACCACGCAGGCTTCGTCAGCCCGCGTGATCAGCCACGGCGAGATGTCGCGCCGCCAGTTATCGGGCTGCTCGACCTGGTAGCCGTCCCTGATTCCCTGGCGGAAGAGGCCGAACTCGTAGTTGATGCCGTAGGCGTAGCCGGGCAAATCGAGCGTGGCCAGCGAATCGAGAAGGCAGGCGGCGAGGCGGCCCAGGCCCCCGTTGCCGAGTCCCGCGTCAGCTTCCTCTTCGAACAGCAGCTGCAGGTCGATTCCGTTGACCGCGAGGAATTCGCGGCAGGCCTCGATCGCGCCGAGGTTGAGCAGATTGTTTTCGAGCGAGCGCCCGACGAGGTACTCGAGCGAGAGGTAATAGAGCTTCTTCGTGCCAGTGCGTTCGAAGCGCGCGCGGGTCGCGACCATTCGTTCGACCAGCAGGTCGCGTACCGCAAGCGCGGTGACGTGAAACCAGTCGCGCCGCGACATTTCCGCCCGCCGCTTCGCGATGGTGAAGCGGGTGTGATGCCGGATCAGGTCGATTAGCGTGGGCGCCGCACCATTCGCGTGCGGAGCGGGAGAAGACGACATATTGGAAGAAATTACGGAGCGCAGCCATCCAACACAAGACATTCCTGCGCGCGTTGTGCACTTTGGGGGGTGCGCCAACGCGTCGAGCGTGGCGCGGCCGGCATGACCTGGCATGATTTGGACGCCGCAACCGAGTTCACAGCGCGGCGATAAATTCCGCGATGCGGATGACGGCCGCGTTAAGATTATCGGCTTCGGCGCGGCCCGACCGCACACGCGGCTTGAGCGAATGGTCGCCATCCTCGAGCCATTCAACCCGGATCGCGCGCGCGAGCTTGTAGCTCCTGACCTCCGCGGGCTTGCCAAAGGGGTCGCGGGTTCCCTGGAGGATCAACGCCGGAGTGCGAAGCTCTTCGAGATGCCGCGTGCGCGTGCGCTCGGGCTTGCCCGGCGGATGAAACGGATAGCCGAGACAGACGAGTCCGCGCACGCCGGTTTCGTCCGCGATCATGCTTGCCATCCGGCCACCGAGCGATTTGCCGCCGATGATGAGGCTCTTTCCGCCGCCGAGTTCATCGATCGCATCGCGCCAGGATTGCATCAGCACGGGCGCGGGATCGGGCGCGCCGCCTTTGCGGGTTTCGCGCCATCGCCGCATGTAGGGGAACTCGAAGCGCGCGACGCGGATTCCGGCCTTTGCGACGCCGGCGGCGATCGTCTCCATGAAGGGCGAATCCATCGGACCGCCCGCTCCGTGCGCGAGGACGAGCGTGCTCGCGGCGCCCTCGGGTCCGTTGAACAGAAATTCCGCCATTTTTTTCGATCATCCGATGTCCGAGTTGTCTCTGCGCAACTCGCGCGCGCAAGCGGCGCGGGCTTGGCCTGCGCGCCCGGACGCAGTAAAACCCGAGTATCGGCCTCGCACGCTCAAGGCAATTGCAGTATGAGGTGTCATCCATGAAGAAGCGAAAACTTGGCAGCCATGGGCTCGTGGTGTCCGAGCTGGGGCTCGGATGCATGGGGATGTCGCAGTTCTATGGCCCGCGTGACGACGTCGAATCCGCCGCGACGCTCGAGCGCGCGCTCGAGCTCGGGATTGATTTCTTCGATACTGCCGACATCTACGGCACGGGCCACAACGAAGAACTCGTCGGCAGGGTGCTGCGCAAGTATCGTAGCAAGGTGATCATCGCGACCAAGTTCGGCAACCAGGCGCTGCCCGACGGCAAGCGCGCGATCAACGGCAAGCCCGAGTACGTCCGTTCCGCCTGCGACGCTTCGCTCAAGCGGTTGGGCGTCGATCATATCGACCTTTACTACCAGCATCGGGTGGACCGGAACGTGCCGATCGAGGACACCGTCGGCGCGATGGCCGATTTGGTGCGGCAGGGAAAGGTGCGATACCTGGGCCTGTCGGAGGCCGGGGCAAAGACGATTCGGCGCGCCCACGCGGTGCATCCGATTTCCGCGCTGCAATCGGAATATTCGCTGTGGACGCGCGACTACGAGGATGAAGTGATTCCGGCGCTGCGCGAGTTGGGAGTGGGATTCGTGCCTTTCAGCCCGCTCGGGCGCGGACTGCTGAGCGGCGCTTTGAACCAGCTGCCGGCGGACGACATGCGCAAGAAAATCTCGCCGCGCTTCGAAGGCGACAATTTCGATCGAAATCTCAAGGTGGTCGCGCGGCTCAAGGCGATCGCCGACGAAAAAGGCATCACGCCGAGCCAGCTCGCGCTCGCCTGGGTGCTCGCGCAGGGCGACGATATCGTCCCGATACCGGGCACCAAGCGCCGCAAGTATCTCGAAGAAAATGTCGCGGCGGCCGAGATCGTGCTGTCGAAGAGCGATCTTGCGCGGATCGAGGAAGCCGCTCCCAAGGGGTTCGCCGCGGGCGGGCGCTATCACGACATGAGCACGGTCAACATTTGAACGATGCGCTCGCATACCAAATATCTCACGGTCAAGGTTCCCGAGCGGATGGGCTTCGTGAACCTGACGGACGACGTGGCGCAGGCGATAAAAGATAGCGGCGTGCGCGAGGGGCTATGCCTGGTCAACGCGATGCATATTACCGCTTCGGTCTTTATCAACGACAATGAGCCGGGACTGCACGAGGATTACAAGCGATGGCTCGAATGGCTCGCGCCGTACGATCCGAGTCCCGAGCGGTACCATCACAATCGCACCGGCGAGGACAACGGCGACGCTCATCACAAGCGCCAGGTGATGGGCCGCGAGGTGGTGGTCGCAGTCACCGCGGGCAAGCTCGATTTCGGACCGTGGGAGCAGATCTTTTACGGCGAGTTCGACGGCCGGCGCCCTAAGCGCATTCTGATCAAGGTGATTGGCGAGTAGCCGCGGCCGAAGCGGAGGCGCAGACGGGGCGGCCGCTACGTTTCAAGAGAGCGCGAGGAGGGCGTCATGGTCGCATGCATCATCGAGTACAGCGTTAGGGCCGAGATGGAAGAGCGGCTGGGAGAAGCCTTCGCGGTGCTGATTCCCGAGATCCAGGCGATCGACGGCTTCATCTCGATGGACAACTTCGAAAGTCAGATGCGGCCGGGAGTGCGGCTCGAGATATCGTACTGGCGCGACGATCGCGCCCTGCAGTCCTGGATCGACAACGCTGCGCATCGGGAAAAGATGATCGTCGGCAGGAAGGAGATCTTCTCCGCCTACAAAATTCTGAGCGTCGACGTCAAACGCCAGATCGAGTGGACGCGGCCCGCATGAACCCCGCAGGCGCCGCGTCGGCCGCGCGTGCGCCGCGCTAGCGCTTGTTCTTGAGCGCGGGCAGGAGCTCGCGCGCGAAGGTTTCCATCGAGCGCCGCACGATTTTCGGGTCGATCCCCGGAAAGTGCATTCCCAGCACAAGGTGCGTCGTCCGCACCTGGCTCGTGAACTTCTCAAGGCCTTCGGCGACCTCCGCGGCGGTGCCCACCAGCGGGTTGAACAGCAGCGGCTCGGTGGTGCGCCGCAACTCGGAGGCCGGTGGCGGCTTGAATATCGACGGCGGGCCCTGGACCTCGCCGGCTTCGCGCAGCCACTCTCCGTAGACCGTCAACATCCAATGCACGTGGTCCTGGACCTCGTCCCAGGCCTGATCCCGCGAAGGTCCGATATGGGTCCAGACCAGTTGCGCTACGCTGAAGTCCGCCGGATTGCGGCCGTAGCGGCGCAGGGCGTCGTCGTAGGCCGAGGTATCTCCGATCCCGAGGAAATGGCATCCGAGCCGCGCCGCGCGATCGACCGCCTTGGGATTCAGCGCACCGACCCAGAGCGGCGGATGCGGCTGCTGGATGGGTTTTGGCGTTAGCCGAATATCCTGCAGGTTGTAATGCTTCCCTTGGAAGGAGAACGGGTCCTGGGTCCAGATGCCGCGGATAACGTCGATTCCCTCTTCGAAACGGGATGGGCGCTCCTTGCGTGGAATTCCGTAGCCGAGGAACTCGTGCTTTGCGTATCCTTTGCCGATGCCGAGGTCAAAGCGCCCTTTTGAGATCACGTCAACCGTCGCCGCATCCTCCGCCACGCGGACGGCGTTGTGCAGCGGAAGCAACAGCAGGAACGTCCCGATCCGCACCCGGCGCGTCTTCGCAGCGACCGCACCGGCCAGCGTCATCAGCGACGGCGAGTAGCCGTCCTCGGCAAAGTGATGCTCGGTTAGCCAGACCGTGTCGTAGCCGAGGTCTTCGGCGAGCTGGGCCTGCTCGAGCTGGGATTCGTAAACGTCCGCCCAGGGTTTTTTCCATCTGGGCGGATTGCGGAAAGAAAACATCAGTCCGACGTTCATGCGAGATTCTCCCCTCGCGGTCCCGGGAATCAAACCATCATTGTTGCACTACCACACCCGCTTCCGCGCGTCACGCCAGAACCCGAATCCCGTTCGGGAACGTGAGCTCTTGGCGCGCGCCGAATTGACCTAAGGCGCCGACATATGAAAACGATCGTTACACGATGAAAGAGGCGACAGCGCCGCATCGGCGGGCGGAACTGCTCGAACGAGTGGCCGACTACATCCTCGACAATGGCCTGGCGGAGCTTTCTTTGCGGCCCTTGGCGGCGGCCAGCGACACCAGTCCTCGCATGCTGCTCTATTTTTTCGGCACCAAGGAGCGGTTGATCGCGGAAGCGCTGGCGCGTATTCGCGTGCGCGAGCAGCTCAGTTTCAGACGCGCGGTCGCGATGGCGAGGCCGGCGGACCGGATCGAGTCGCTGTTGCGCGACTGGAAATTGTCGGCCACTCCTCGCAGGCAAAAATACTCGCGGCTCTTTTACGAGGTGTACGGGCTCGCGCTTCAGAAGCGCCAGAACTTTCCGGGGTTTCTCGAAAAGGCGGTGGGCGATTGGCTCCCCCCGTTCAAGGAAGCGCTGGCCGCGCTCGGCGTTCCCCCTGCTCCGGCGCAAGCATTGGCTACGCTCGCGCTCGGCGCAGTCCGCGGCCTGCATCTGGATCTGCTGGCAACAGGAGAACGAAGGCGTGTCGAGGGCGCGTATCGGGAATTGCTGAGACTAATAGGTGTCACGATACAATCGCGTTCGTGGGACAATAGGCGTCCTTCGCGTTCGCGCGATGCCGCCAATCCGGTAAGACGGCGCCGCCATGGCGAAGGGCCGAGGAAAACGCGATCGGCCGAGTGAGAGCCACCGATTGGCCGGAGCTACCGAGACGGGCGATGATCCAAGGCGAATGACGTCGAGGCGAATGATGCGAACCAACAAACTCAAGGCCGACCTTAAGGCGGGTAACGTCGCGCTTGGCACGATCGTGTGGGATACCAGGGGACGCGGCGTGATGCATACGCTTGCCGCGGCCGGGATGGATTTCGCCTGGATCTGCATGGAGCACTCCGCCTACAACCTCGAGACCGTGGTCGATCTGGCCGCGCACGCGCACGCCGCCGGAATCACCCCGATCGTGCGCATTCCGGGCCTGCAATACGAGCACGTCACGCGCCTGCTGGATTCGGGATGCCAGAGCCTGATCCTCCCGCACATCACCAGCGGAGCCGAGGTCCGCCGCTTTATCGAGATGGCGAAGTACTATCCGCAGGGCCGGCGCGGGATGGCTATCTACCTCGGCGCGAGCACCGATTACGAGGAGGTCGATTTGCCGGCGGCGATGGCCCACGCGAACGCCAACACGCTGCTTGCGGTGATGATCGAGACGCGCGAGGCGCTGGAGAGCGTTGATGAGATCGTGATCGAGGGCGTGGACCTCGTGATCGTCGGCAATCAGGACCTGACCCAAAACCTCGGCATCCCCGGCCAGTACGGCAATCCGCTCTTTCGCACGGCGCTCGAGAAGGTGCGCGCGCGATGTGTGGCGCGCGGCATCGCATTTGCCGGGCTTGCCGCTAATCCCGAAGACCTCAAAGCCGCAGTCGAGAGCGGTGCGCGGTTCATACTCTACGGCACCGACCTTGTCCTGATGCGGCGCGAAGCGGAGCGCGCCGCCCGCGCGCTCGCGCCATTTCGAAATCCCGCCGCCCGCAGCGCCGGTTGACGAACTAGAACTGCAGCTGCAGCTCGCTTAACATCACGCTCTCGTCCACGACCCTTGCCTTGGGCGGCGCCATAACGGAAGCCGGTGCGCGCGTGGTCCAATTGCATCTTGACGTTGGAGTTCAAATACCAGTTGAGGCCGAGTGACCATTCGAAAGCCTCCGGCGAGGAGGCGGATTGGCTGGCAAAGCCATACTGGTGAGTGCGCGAGGAATCCCTCCGGCACCATGTTTTCAGCGTGGGTTGATGCGGAACTTTTCCTTGCGCTCGATTTGCACCACGCGCGAGTTCTGGATGACGACCTCGACCGAACCATAGGCAACGCTTCTTATGGCTCGCTCGACCTCTTCGAGCACGCGAGCCAGATCGGTGTCCGAGGGGACGGTTTCGACGCGCTCGGGGCGGTTGGTTTGTCCCATGACTCTATTGAGCGAACAGTTAATTCGACCGGAAACTCAGATCGCGTAGTTGAGCGCGGCCTTGCCCTCAACGGCCAGTTCAACGCGCTTTAGAATGTCGGCCAGGCTGGTCTGGTCGAGAATCCGCGCAGTCGCATCGCGCACATCTTTCATGACCATCCTGATGCCGCAGGTGCGCTCGTCGGGGCATTCCGCGCATCGCGCGTAGGCGGTTTTGCTCACGCATGGGAGGGGCGCCAACGGCCCTTCCAGCACGCGCAGAACCTCGCCCAGATGCACTTGTTCAGGACGCCGGGTGAGAAAGTAGCCGCCGCCTCTGCCCTTCTTGCTCGCGAGGATGCCGTGGTTGCGCAGTTCCAGCAGGATGATCTCGAGAAACTTGTGCGGCAGGGACTCGCGCCGGGCGATATCGGAGATCAGCACCGGACCCAGCCCATATTCCTTGGCCAGCACGAGCAACGCTCTCAGCGCGTATTTGGACTTCTGCGAAAGCAAAATTCAGCCTATCTATTAAGTGGGCTTTTATCCCATGCCACACCTCGATGCAAGACATCGACGGAGTCCGAGAAGGTTCTCCCTGGAAAAAGCGCCCAACGGCGGCCTGATGCGGCGGAAATGCGACCGTTTTGCCCAAGTACGATCCCCCGGCGGATTCCTGGACACGTTCGCCGTTGCATCGCTGCGACAGCGCCTCAGGCTATGCCTGCCACAGAGCGCCTGCGAAAGAGTAAGCGAACAAAAACCCGATGGCACGGGGCATGCTCACTGACGCCTTGGAGGAAAGTCTCTCGAGAGTGAGAACTAAGCATCCGCCGCTAACGAAGGACGGTCTGCGACAATGAACCGTGACATTTTTGGTCCCGGGAAAGGACCTGGAGCGGCTCACAAGGAGCAGGGAACGACGATCCCAAGTCTTGACGAACTCCGAAACAGCTTGGTTCCCGTCTCCGCGCAAGATTCGCCGTCCAACTCGGTTTTCAGGCGCAACTCACCGGTCGCGCCAGCGCCAACGCCAGTGCCAACGGCGGAGCGCTCGGCGCCGCCAAACTCGGCGGATTTCGTGGTGCTGCGTCACGATCTCTCCAAATTCGGTCCCGAGACCAGGATCGTTTGCAGACTGTGCCGGGAGCGAAGCGAACGTTCCGTCATCCTGCGACCGAAGCGGCCGAAGCTGGCCCGGAAAGAAATAGAGAGATCTCTGCTCGAGGGTTGGCTCAAGCACGACCTCGTCTTCTTTGGCGAAAGCTATTTGTGCGAGCGGTGCGCTGAAGCCGAGGGGTTCATCGAGCCGCGTTAAAGCCACACGTCTGTTGAGGCCGGAGGGGTATTTGGATGAGCAAGGGCGATAGGACGGGAGGCTGGGAGGGCTCGCGCCAAAACCAGGCTGGAAACGGGCTGGATAGCGGAGCGTCGGGGACGCTCGCGGAACATCCTTTCCCGACGGAAGTCACGTTTTATTCGACTTCGGATCCGGCGCTCCGTTTCGGCGACGAGCGCAATCGGGGAATCGAAGTTGTCCGGGGCCTGCTCGAGGAATTGGAGCGCGGCGGAGTCAAGGTTCGCAGGGTTGATCCTCGCACGTTGACTCCGCAGCAACTGCTCGACGCGTATGCCCAGGCTACGATCCCGGCGATCTGCAAAAAATACGACGTCAAAGGTATATTCGGAGCGAGCAATCAGTTGGCGTGCTGGTTCGGATGCCAGGTCCCGGCGCTGCTGGTCGAGCAGACCCGCCACGACGTCGGCGATACTTATCCGCACTGCACGGCCGACAATGTGATCGTGACGATTCATCAGTTTGTCAGCGAGACCCTTGCCGCCATGCGGGCGAGCCGACCTGGCAAAGACCAGTACCAGGTGCCCGCAAGCTCGAATGCCTGGGCTTCGCGTCTTCGCTTGTCTTGATCTCCGCCGCGCGCGGCTCCGATCATAGGAAGCGTCGCGGGAAGCGGGACGGATCGGTCGTGGAATCGGCGTGAACGCTTGCGACCCGCTCCAACGGTTCGAAGCGCCCCTAAACCGATAGCCACAATATCCGTTTTTCGCTGGACGCAACGGGCGGTCCAGAAGAGGCCGCCCGTGCGTTGCGTATTCAACTACTGACCTTCGTGCTCCTTCATCATCTCCTGGATTTTTTCTTTCACCGCTTGAAGGTTGAAAGTCGCCGGCGCCTGCATCGGAGGATAGTCGATGGCCGTCATCGCCAGCTTGCCCACGTATTGCTGCACCATCACAAACCGCCAGAACTCGCGCGCGTAAAAGTCATTCATGTATCCCCCACCCATAGCGTTGGTAGTTTCACCGCGGATGGACGGCGTCCGCTCGAACGGATCCTGGCGAATGTTCACGATGGTGGGCATATCGGTCGTAACCTTCTCCCCGGGCCAGCCATATGGCTGCTGGAAAAACTGGAACTTGAAATCATCGATCCGCACGGCGCCGAGATGGGGGCCACCGAAGTAGAAGATTTCATGGCGTTTGGATGGTCCCTTGCCCGTCACCACGTCCATCTGGTCATAGCCGTCTAGGTGATTCTTGTACGTGCGGCCCGCCAGGGTCACTCCTTTCAGGAGTTGGTTGGTGATGTCAGGATTGCCGGCTGCATCAGCGAGAGTGGGAAGCCAGTCGAGTCCGGAGAAAATGCCATTTTCGACTGCGCCCGGCTTGACGTGGCCCGGCCAGCGAATAATCGCGGGCACGCGGAAGCCACCTTCAAAGACGGTGCCCTTGGTCGCTCGAAACGGCGTCATGCCGCCGTCGGGCCAGGTGAACACTTCGGCGCCGTTGTCCGTGGTAAAGATCACGATGGTGTTGTCGGCCTCACCTATCTCCTCGAGATGTTTGAGGAGCTCGCCGACACTGTCATCCATCTGCGCCATGCCGGCCTCTTCCACATTGTAGTTGTCCTCGGCGTTCATAATCGCCTGGTACTTCGGCGGGAGGTAGGTAAAGACATGCATGCGTGTAGTGTTGTGCCAGATGAAAAACGGCTTGCCGTCCTTCTTAGCCTTGTCCATGAAGCCGTTCGTGCTTTTCACCAGCACATCGTCGAAGGTCTCCATGTCGTACTTCGCCTTGCGACCACGCTGCCAATTCTGGATATCAGTCATGTTCGGAAACGGCGCAAGCGGACCCTCATCTTCGATCTTCTGCTTTCCGATCTTGCCCCAGCGCGGCTGCACGGTGGCGTCATCCGTGTCAGTCGCCCAGCAGTGCACCAGGTCGCGTGGCCCGGTCTTGTCGATCCAGCTCTGCGGGTAGTCGAACCAATAGGGATCCGACATTGCGTCGAGGTGGTACAAATAGCCGAAGTATTCGTCAAAGCCATGTACGCATGGGAGGTATTTGTTCATATCGCCAAGATGGTTCTTGCCGAACTGAGCCGTTTCGTATCCCAGCGCTTTGAGGACAGTGGCGAGGGTGACAGCCTGAGCCGGCAATCCTACGTCTGCTCCGGCCTGGCCCACGGTCGTCAATCCAGTGCGGAGCGGCAACTCGCCGGTGATGAAATTGGCGCGCCCCGCAGTACAGCTAGCTTCGGCGTAGTAATCGGTGAACCTCATGCCTTGGGCGGCAAGTTTGTCGAGATTCGGTGTTTTGCCTGACATGATTCCCTGGTTGTAGGCGCCAATGTTGAACCAACCGACGTCGTCACCCATGATGACGAGGATGTTCGGCTTCTTTTCCTGAGCCCAGGCCGTACCTGCGATCGACAGACCTGCGAGTGCGCAGACCAAGAGCACGGCTGCATACCATTTGTTTTTCCGGTCATGCATAGGGACATTTCCTCCGAGTTACGCATCCGCAGTTGTTCTTAATCATATGGGCGAGGAGCAACAGTCTGTATTCCAATGGCGACCCTTTCCTGCAGCGGCAGCCACAATCGCTGGCGCTCGCTGTCGAAACAAACTAATGTCCGGCGTCGCAGGCGCTTTCCGCTCGCCGAACATCTCTGTTCGAGACTCGGCCGATCTCGCCACAACCGCGCGACGCTATCAAAACGCGCCAAGGAGAGAAAGTATGTCGTCCCGACCTCCACTCGCGCCTTTCACTCGCGACAGCGCCGCGGAAAAGGTGCGGCTGGCGGAAGACGCCTGGAACTCGCGCGACCCGGCCAGGGTCGCGCTCGCCTATACGGTCGACTCCCGCTGGAGAAACCGCGCCGAATTTCTGCAGGGCCGCGAAGCGATTATCGCTTTCCTCACTCGCAATGGGCCAGGGAGATTGACTATCGGCTCATAAAGGAGCTCTGGGCATTCGAAGCTAACCGGATCGCGGTTCGCTTCGCGTACGAATGGCACGATGACTCGGGTCGGTGGTTCCGCTCCTACGGCAACGAGAACTGGGAGTTCGACGAAGCGGGGCTGATGCGGCGGCGCCTCGCAAGCATCAACGACCTGCCGATCAAGGAAGCCGATCGCAAATACCACTGGCCACTTGGACGGCGCCCGGACGGCCATCCGGGCCTGAGCGACCTTGGCTTCTAACGCGCCGTCCATGACACCGCCGGCGTGAATCGGATCTTCAAGCTTCCAGTTGAGCGCCGAGGGCGTAGTAAACGGTCTCGAGCGCGGGAAGGAGGTACCAGTCCGGAAATGGATAGCGCGCCGCGAGGAAGAAACCCCAAATCGAGATCACGGCGCCCAAATATTGCGGATGCTCGACCAGCGAGAAAGGAAATTCCCGGCACCACGGGATATCACGGCCGAACCGATTGCCGTAAAAGACGCCGACCATGCGTAGCCGGTAGAACACGCCGAAGTTCAAAGTCTGTCCGACGAAAATCAGCGTGCAACCCGCCGCTTTGGCGAGGAAATCAGCCTGCGCGAATAGATAAGGCGAATCGCTGAAGTGATAACACCAGGCTAGAAAGACGCCGCCGTGCAGCGCCTTGAAGAGATAGAATAACCGCCTGAGCCCGACCACCGGATCGGCCGTCAGGAGGCTTTTCGCGCGCCCACAGATCCGCTCGAAGGCATGCGCACATCGCCAGGCAAAGATGTACGTGATTCGCTCAAAGCTCAGCAATACGGCCACGGTCAGAAAGCTCGAAGCTAGGCCCATTTCTTTTCCGCCCTCCCTTGCAATTCCTGCAACAGCCGAGAGGGGCTCGAACGATAAGCGATGATGTCGGTGAACGGGTCCGTGACGAGCTTCACCAGCCAGACCATCGAGCTGCGAAAATCGTACTTCCAGACCAGCAGAGCGACGTGCGCCATAATGACTGCCAGCGTCAGCAGGAACCAAAGCCGAGCCACCGTCGGGATCATTGCGTGCAACGTGCTTGGGGTCACGGAGTCCGCTCTCGCCAGGTAGGCGATTGGTATCAGGAAATACCCGGCCACGACGAATGACTTGTCGCGAGTGTTGAATCCGAGCAGCGCCTTTTCCTCATCGTGGCAAGGCGGCTCCAGGATCGCATGTCCGAACTGGCGCACGAAGAGCGCGGCCAGCCCGGCGCACATCGCGCTCGTCAAGTCGATGAACGCCCACACGTAACACACGATGAAGGTGCTGGAGCTGAAAAGATGAAAGAACTGGTTGACCAGGTTGCTGTGGGACGCTTCGTGGTCATCACGTTTGCGCTGCATTATCTCGCCACAGAACTCGGCGAGCGGCTGCGGTACACGAATGAGGCTCGCCGCTACCTCTCGAATCAGGTTTCTGCGCATAGCGCGTTCCCTCCCCGGCAATTGCTGCTCGCTTAGCCACCATGCATCCGACTTCATGCGGCGAGCGGCGGCGATAAGCTTGTCCTGCAGTTCCTGGTAATCCTCGAGCGTATAGTCCAGACTGACAAGACACCGTCCGGTACCAACCCAACTAAGCGTCAACCCTTCGGCGCGCATGTAGTACTGCAATAGCCAGTTAAACCGTCCGGGTTCCTTGAACAGGACCGTCCACACGGTCGAAAGATTCGTCACCTGGATCGGCAGCGACTCCGCTGCAAGCCGCGCGTTAGTGGCGCGCACCCATTCGCTGCAGCGTCCATTGGCGTCTTCGTACATTCGCGCGGCGGCGGGCGTATTCGCCCATCGGAGAAACTCGTTCATCGCGCTCATCACGAGCGGATGCGCCGAGAACGTGCCGACCACGTAGGCGATACGCATCGGCCGCTCAGGGTCGAAGCGCTGCATCAGCGCCTTTTTACCGCAAACCAGGCCTATCGGCATCCCGCCCGCGACCGTCTTGCCATACACAACCATGTCGGCGCCGACGCCGTAGTACTCCTGCGCGCCGCCCGGGGCGAGGCGAAATCCGCTGTAAACCTCGTCGAAGATTAGAGCGACGCCGCTTTCCGTGCAGACCCACCTAAGCGCCTGTAGCCATTTGGCATAATCCGAGGTCGAGTCATGAGTCCGGCGGATATCGCTCGTTAGTAGCAGTTGATCGCTCGGCGGCGGCGAATTCGGATGAAACGCCTGCACCGGATTCACCAGAACGGCGGCGATTTCGCCTGCTCTTGCGCGGATCATATGGAGCGACGAGGGGTTCATGTCTTTGAGAGTCAGGCAGTCGCCGATGCTGCGCTCGTTGCCGAGGCCGGGCTGAACTCCATCCCACCAGCCGTGATAGGCGCCGGCGAAGCACACGATCAAAGACTTACGCGTATTGAACCGGGCGAGCCGCACCGCGGCCATTACCGCCTCGGTCCCGCTCATGTGAAACGAGACTTCGTCGAGCTTGGAGATCGATTTGAGCAGCGTGATATTTTCCGCAACGATCGGATGAAGCGGGCCGAGCACCGGGCCGAGATCCTTCACGCGCTCCCATCCGCTCTCGATCCACAGCTTGTACCGATCGAAGCCGGCGACATTGAGACCGTACGAGCCGCTGATGTCCAGCGTGACCTGGTCGTCGAGGTTGCGCAGATGCGGTCCGCGGGATTCAGTCACAACCGAGGCCAGCGCGAATTTCTCGCGCATCACGCCCATAAAGGGAAAAGGCACCCGATTCGCATCGGTGAACCTCAGGTCGGAAAAGCCTTCGCGCAGGGTGGCGTTCCAGGCGATCGACCGGGACGCGCCTTGCTGAAAACGTTCGCGAGGCGGTCAAGAGCGGCACGGCGAATCTCCGTCCATTGGGCGGGTGCGCCATCCGCACGCAGGAATTCATCTTCGGTGTAGGAGTAGGTTTTAATCCACTTGGATAGTATTCGAGAAGCTGACGGCGTCAGCGCCATCGCGCGCAAGGTCGCGATATAGCGGAAAAGTCTACCAGCTAGCACCAGCGGAACGATTGCGGCCGCCAGTCCGAGGAGAATTGTCACGCCATGGGAATGCAGCACTCGTTCAGGCGCCAGGTTCAGGAGCCGATTCAAAACTTGGAACGTGTCGCTCGATACCACTTGCCACGACCTCCTGATAAGCGTCCGCCACGGGAGCCGCTGGCGCCGCCGCAGCGCTCTCCGCGGCTTGACGGCGTGCGCTCTCCAAGTGATCGACGAAACCGTCCAGCACCAGCGACCAACTTACAGACAGCGCATACTCGCGGGCGCGCATTCCCAGCTTGCTAACCAAACGCCTGTCGCCGGCCAGGCGACAGGCTGCGGCGACGAACGCGTCCGCGTCGCCATAGGGCGCGAGCACTCCCGTTACACCGTCGGTGATATGCATCCGTGCGGCCGCGTAGTCATAGGCAAGCACTCCGAGACCGCTCGCCATCGCCTCGAGAGTTACGTTGCCGAAGGTTTCGGTCTTGCTTGGAAAGAGAAAAAGATCGGCCGAGGCGAAGTGCCGACTCAGTTCACGCCCCGTTTTCATCCCGCAGAAGATCAGGTCGGGCTGCGATCGTTGCAAGGAAGCCCGCATTGGACCATCGCCGACCAGGATGAACCTGCATGAATCGTCAAGGCGGCGCATCGCCCGGTATGCGTCGAGGGCAAGCGAAAGGTTTTTTTCAGGCGCGATCCGGCCAACGTAAAGAGCGGCGCATCCGTGACTGCCTACGCTCCAGCTCCGGCGGAGTTCCTCGCACCGGTGATGCGGGCCGAATTGATCGCTGTCCACTCCACGCCCCAGCAAGCTGACATTCCTGAAACCCAGACCCTGCAACTTTCTCTGCATATCGAGACTGGGTACCAGTGTTCTGCCGGTTTGGTTGTGTAGACCGCGAAGATAGCTGACGACCATGGACTGCAGGCATCCAAGCCGATAGTAGTGCGAATATGACTGGTAGTTATTGATTTCTGCATAAATAACGTCCTAGCATAGGCGCAAAGAAAGAGGACTGTGGCGGATGAAGGAACGAAGCAGGCCGGCTTTGTATTGTAGAGAGCGGGTGTGCCGGCGTCCGGCAGCGGCGAGCGCGTCAACCTCCGGGCAGGCCAGATTCACCAGCGGCTTGGTCTTGAGCTAGCTCCACAGGTACTCGACCGGGTTCAGCTCCGGGGCATAGGGCGGAAAGTAAAATTGCCACCACTCCAGCACGTCGAGGAAGACCGCGGTGGCGGGCGCG
>DATJXN010000095.1 GCA_035500095.1 Candidatus Binataceae bacterium | reverse complement strand
CTGTAGAGTGGGCCACTGATTTGAAGTGGTCGCCTCAGCGGCCCCTCGTCAAACCGTGCGTGCAGTTTTCCCGCACACGGCTTTCCGACTGCCATTGCTCCGGCAGCATTATGCCGTGACAAGATGCCCATACCGGTCTGGGCCACGGGCCAACAGGTCATAGAGCTTGAACAGCCCGTGGTAGTTGTAGAACCAGGACGGCGGATGGTCCCTCCACCCTTTCGAGCGCTTCTTGTACTTCTTCCGCAGCATGATGCAGAGCGTCCACGTCGTGTAGTTTGCGATGCGCAGAAAGTGCATCCGCGAGTTGCCAGTCTTGAAGTAGTTCCCCCATCCTCGCAGGACCGGATTTACCCTTTCCCGCAGGAGGTCGGGGAGGTTCCGGTGCTGTCCGCCGCGGACTGCTTCCCGGATTTTCTTCTTGACCGCGTTCATCGCTTTGGGTGCGGGATAGTAGTATGGCCGTATCGCTCCGGTGCGCTTCGAGGGCTGCACCACGAAGCGATGCCCGAGGAAGTCAAACGATTCCCGGCGGACATCCACCACCCGTGTCTTCTGTTCGTTGAGCGCCAGACCGAGCCGGTCGAGCACCGCTTTGGCGGCGGCCAGATATACTTCAGGCCGCTGCTGGCACAGAATCACAAAGTCATCGGCGTAGCGCACGATGTGAGCATCGTGCTCGCGTCCGCCGAAGCCCTTGCGCTCCCAATATCGGTCCAACCAATGGAGGTACAAGTTCGCCAGCAGTGGCGAGATGACCCCGCCCTGCGGCGTTCCGGTCAGTTCCTTTCGGACCTGCATTTCCTCCATGACCCCGGCGTCGAGCCACATCTCAATCAGCTTGACCACTGACCGGTCGATGACTCTGGACCGCACAGACAGCAGCAGGCGGTCATGCGGTATCCGGTCGAAATACGACTTGATGTCCGCATCGACCACCCATCGGCAGCCGAAGTTGAGCTGCTTGTAGACTTCCCGTAGCGCTTGGTGAGCATTCTTCCGGGGTCGGAAGCCGTACGAGAAATCCTTGAAGTCCGCCTCGAACAGAGGTTCGATGACGAGCTTCACCGCTGCCTGCACTACCCGATCGGTAATGACAGGAATGCCGAGCGGTCGCTGCGTACCGTCCGCCTTCGGGATATAAACTCGCCGAACTGGCAGAGGCCGATAGCGCCGCCGCAACAAGCGTTCTTTGATGCTGCGCAGGAACGTGTCTACGCCGACTTCCTTCTCGATTACCTCGAAGGTCTGTCCGTCGATGCCTGGGGCACCGGCGTTGGCTTTGACCCGTGCATACGCGATGCGCAGAACGTCGTCGCGGCACACCTTGTCATAGAGCACTCCGAACTTGCGCGTCGGATTCGCCTTGGCTGCGCGGTATAGCGTCCGTTGCAGTACTCGCACTCTTTCTAGCGGCGTGTTCTGAGCTTTCGCAATCACGCAGTGCCTCTCGCAGCGGTTCGCACGGCAGAAGCAGAGCTCCTTCCCTCCGGCAAGGTTCTGTTGTCCTCGCCATCGCCGGTACTATGACCTCCTCCGACTCCTCTATCCCGCATTCCTCCGGACTTCGGTGGTTGCCTTATACCTTTGGTTACGCGGCGGGTTGGGCCGCGACGGGTAGAGGTCTCGTTTGTTCCGCTCGGTTCTTTCTGCGCATCCCATCCTCTATACCCCGGGTTCCGCCCCCGGCTTCGAACGGCTAGTTCATCCACCGGGGACACTGGCCTTCGTCCCCGTTCTAGAGACTCGGCGGAACCATCTACACCATGCTCTCCCAGTATCACCGCACGGCTGACATTTACGAGGCTTGCGAGGTTCACTTGCGTTACGGGCTATGCAGTTGCGCGCGCCCACGGTCTGGGTCTGGGGCCACGTTTTTCCGGCGTTGCTCCCGCGCCTCGGTCGCCCTCGACCCGTACGCCATAGCTACACAGGCAACTAGCCTCTTCCTGTGACAGGACTTTCACCTGCAAGATGCCGAGCAGCTTTCAAACCACTCAAAAAGGGATGTCGTCGTCGTCGTCCTTGCCGGGGGTGTCCTTGCGATGGCCGTCTCCCTTGCCGCCGCCTTCGGATCTCGCCGCCGGATCGTAAGGCGCGGTCTTGAGCTCGCCCTGCGCATTGCGCATCAGCAGCTCGACCTTGCGCTCGACCTCGTCGAGCTTCTGGTTGAGCGAGCGGACGAGGCCGACGCCGCGCTCAAAGGCCGCGATCGAATCCTCCAGCGAGAGTTCGCCGGAATCGATCTGTCCCACGATTCCCTCGAGATCTTTCAACTCGTCTTCGAACTTTCTGCGCGTGGTGGCCATCGCTTAGCCTCGGATTGCGGACTCGGATCGCGCACGCGCCTCAGGATTGGCGCGCAGTCGTGCGGGCGCGCAGGCTGCCGTGGCTCAGCCGGACGTCGAGTTCGTCGCCGATCTCGACCTCGGCCGCATCAATTACCGCGCGGCCGTCGCGCAGGTTTATCGCGACGGCGTAGCCGCGCTCGAGCACCCTCAGGGGCGAGGTCGAGTCCAAGCGCGCCGCGAGCGCCGCCAGTTCGGCGCTGCGGCGCCCCTGCGCACGTTCCATCGCCGCCCCCAGCCGCACCGCCGCCGCCGCCAGGGCGGCGCGCCGGCGCTCGGCCATCGCGCGCGGCGCGGCTTCGCCAAGTCGCGCCGCCATCGCCTCGACGCGCATCCGCATCCGCGTGGCCTGCCCTCTCATCGCTTGCGCCAGATGGAGCGTCACGCGCTCCGCACCCAGACGCAGCGTGCGCACGAGCGCGCCGGGGGGCGTCAGATGCGCGCCCAACGCGGCGACGTGGCGGCGCCGATCGCCAAGGCGCGCGGCGAGCGCCGCGCAGAGCGCGGCCGCCGCCTCGTCGGCGCGCTGGCGCGCCTGGCGGAGCGCCGCTTTGGGCTCGCGCAGCCGCGTGTTGAGATGGGCGACGGCGCGGCGATGGTCGGATAGCGCGCTGACCGCCGCGCCGTTGAGCGTAGCGGCGGTTTCGTCCACCTGCCGGCGGAGCGCGGGAAAATCGGGGACAACGAGCTGCGCCGCCGCGGTCGGCGTCGGCGCGCGCACGTCGGCTACGAAGTCGGCGATGGTGTAGTCGATTTCGTGGCCGACGGCCGAGATCACCGGGATGCGCGAGCGATGGATCGCGCGCGCGACCGCCTCTTCGTTAAACGCCCATAGATCCTCGAGCGAGCCGCCACCGCGCCCCACGATCATCACCTGGGCGCGCGCGTCGTCGTTAAGGTCGTCGATCGCCTGCGCGATTTCCGCGGCCGCGCCTGGCCCCTGCACGCGCGCGGGCCGGATGATGACGTGCAGGTTGGGACAGCGCGCGAGCGCGACCGTTAAGATATCGCGCAGCGCCGCGCCGCCGAGCGCGGTCACCACGCCCACCGCCGCGGGCAAAAACGGCAGCGCGCGCTTGCGGCCCTCGTCGAACAGCCCCTCGCGGCTCAGCCGTTCCTTGAGCTGCTCGAAGGCGAACTGCAGCGCGCCGAGACCGCGCGGCTCGATCTCTTCGGCATAGAACTGGAGCGCACCGCGCGCCTCGTAAACATCGACCCGGCCGCGCACGACGACCTGCATCCCGTCAACGACCTTGAAGCGCATCCGCGCCGCCGCCGAACGGAACATCACCACGTTGATCGCGCTATGCGCGTCCTTGAGCGTGAAATAGAGATGGCCGGAGGGCGCCGGGCGGGCGTTTGAGATTTCGCCCATCACCCAGCACTGGTCGAGATTGGCCTCCAGCGTCTCGCGGACCATCCGCACCAGTTGCGTGACGTTGAGCGCACGCACCTGGCCGCGCAACGAGAGTTCCAGTTGGCCGGCCATGCGGTCAACTTACCAGATGCGCGCCGCGAAGCGTAAGGCGCGTCCACCGCATCGGGCGCGATCGCGAACGCCGGAGCAGGGAAGAAGTGATCTCTCTGACTCCGTCGCCCCCCAGTGGGGAACAACGCTCACCGTCCTCTCGGCTGAAGCTGTGGGCGCCGCGAAGCTTGAGCGCATCCCGCGGCATCAGTCGCGATCGCGAGGGCCGATGCAAGCAGAACACGGGGCGGGAAATAAAAAGCACGCCGTGCGGGTAAAAATAAGGAACGCCGCCCGCGTAAAAATGCGGGCGGCGCCTGGTCGACGAAATTCAGGCTCTCGGTGGAACGCTATTGGCCCGAGCCGTCAGAGCCCGAGTCGTCCGCGGGAGCGGCCGCCGGTTTCGGCGCCGCCTGCGGCGGCGGAACGTCGTTGCGCGCAAGCTGGAGCTTGTAGCTGCGCCAGTTGTCCAGCACCTGAATCGCGCGTTCGAGCTGAACGTCCTTCTGTTCCGGCTGAACGCCCCCTGCCTGCTCCTTGCTCGCGTGATTACCCCTGGAGTGCTTCGCGGAGCCCGCGGCCGGAGCGTTCTGGTCCTTGCCGGCGGGGGCGTTAGGAGACTTGGCGTCGTTGTTCTTGAAATGATGGAGCAGGTCGCTCTCGCGAATTTCCGTGTCCTCGTTGATCGTCGCGCCTTGCTGCTCGAGCGCCGCGAGCGTAGTCCGAGGCGGCTCGGAGGTCACGTCGGGCGTGATCCCGACGGCTTGGATTGAGCGGCCGTTGGGCGTGTAGTAGCGCGCGGTCGTGAGGCGGAGCGCCGAGTGATCGTCAAGCGGCAGGATGGTCTGCACGGAGCCCTTGCCGAAGGTCTGAGTCCCGACGGTGATCGCGCGGCGCTGATCCTGCAGCGCGCCGGCGACGATCTCGCTTGCGCTCGCGCTGCCGCCGTTGACCAGCACCACCATCGGGTAGTCCACAAAATCCTTCTTGCGATGCGAGAAGTACTTCTGCTGCTGATTCTCCTGGCGTCCCTGGGTGTAAACGATAAGTCCGCCGTCGAGGAATTCGTCGCCGACCTGCACCGCCTGGTTGAGCAATCCGCCCGGGTTGTCGCGCAGATCGAGCACCAGGCCCTTTACCTGGCCGTTGTGATCCGCGCGGAATTTGTCCAGCGCCTTCTGCAGATCGTCGCCGGTGCCCTCTTCAAAGCTGCTGACGCGGATGTACTCGTAGCCGTGGCGCAGATCCTTGGCCTTGACCGACTTTATCTTGATCACCTCGCGCGTGACGCTCACCGTGAAGAGTTCCGGCACGCCCTTGCGATGGATGGTGAGGTGGATCTTGCTGCCCTGCGGCCCGCGCATCCGCTTGACCGCGTCCGTTAGCGTCATACCCTTGGTGAAGTCGTCGTTTATCTTGACGATCTGGTCGCCGGCCTTGACCCCCGCCTTGTAGGCGGGAGTGTCCTCGATGGGCGCGACGACCGTCAGCATGTCGTCCTTGACCGTAACCTCGAGACCCAGCCCACCGAAGCTGCCGCGGGTTTCGACTTCGAGGTCGCGATAAAGGTCGGGGGTGAGATAGGCGCTATGCGGATCGAGCGACGCCAGCATCCCGGTTATCGCGCCGTTGATCAGCTGCTTGGTCGTAACCGGCTCGACGTAGTTCTTCTGCACGATCGCCAGCACGTTGGCGAAGGTGGCCAGTTCCTTGTAGGTGTCGTCGGGCAGCGCGTCGGCGCGCCGCACGGCGATCTCAGCCAGCAGGACAAGGATCGCGAACGCGCATACGCCCGCGACCAGGAAGGGTGAACGATTGCGTTTCATTGATTGTTCGCCGCTATCACCCGCTGCGTACCGAGCGGGTTACATTCAAGCATATTCCTTGCGCCGTCCGGACGCCACCACTTCGCCCGACGGATTCCGTATTTACGCGCTCGCGGATGGCCGCCGAGGGCCACCGCAGATGCGGTTTCGCGACGGACGCGCCCGTGGTCCTAGCCCTTGCTGTCCTTGAGCAGTTCCTCCAGGGCGTCGCGAATCGCGGGCTGCGACCAATCGAAGGCGCCCGCATGATGGGCGACGACGCGGCCCTGGCGGTCGATAATAAAGGTTTCCGGCACGCCGCTCACCTTGTAAGCCTCGGCCACCGCGTTTTGCGGGTCAAGCAGGACGTCAAAGTGGTAGCCGTGCTTTTTGACGTAGGACATGACCTCTTGACGGCTGCCGGTATCCTGGCTGACCGCTAGCATCACGAAATCCTTGTTGTTGCGGAAATTCTCGTAGAGCTTCTCCATCGAGGGCATCTCTTCGCGACACGGCGCACACCAGGTCGCCCAGATATTGAGGAACACGACTTTGCCGCGCAAGTCGGACATCGAGACCGAAGTGCCGCTCAGATCGGTCAATTTGAAGGCGGCGGCCTTTTGGCCCGCGGCGATCGGCTTCTCGCCCCCGAGTCCCGAATCGGTGCCCTCGAACTGCGACGGCCCAGACGCCCCGCGCCGGATCTGCGTCACCGCGATCAGCACGACGCCCGCGAGGAGTGCCCCGCCGGCAAGCATCGAGAGCAGCCTCACCCGGGGATTCATCGTGTCCTCGAGCGCTCGCCCCTGCGCTATGCGCGCGCCGCAGCTTTCGCCGCGGCAGGGCTGCTCTGCGCCGGCGCTTCCGCGCGCGTCCATCCGGAGAACACGCCGCCGGTCATCCAGAGCGCAACCAGGCCGACCGCGATCATCGCGAGGCTGATAAGCTGCGCTTCGCTAAGCGCAAAGAGCACGCGCGGATTGACGCGGAGAAATTCCACCATGAACCGGCATGCTCCCAGGAGAACCAAGTAGAGGTAAAAGATGCGGCCTGCTACGCCTGCCCGCCGGCGCATCGACCACAGGATAAAAAATACTCCCGTGTAGAGGATGGTTTCATAGAGCGCCGTCGGATGGACCCGGACGCCTGGGAAAAATCCCGATACGAGTTGATGATTCGGTCCGAGCTTGAGCAC
>DATJXN010000094.1 GCA_035500095.1 Candidatus Binataceae bacterium | reverse complement strand
TCCGGGCGCGGGCAACCGAGCATGATCAGCCTGGTCAACCTGGCTCGCGCCGCGCGGGTTTCGATCGAGTGGCTGGCAACGGGTCAGGACCCGCCTAAGGGCGAAGCGCGAGGCGCCGAGCCGGGAGAGTACGTGCATCTGCCGAGCAGCTCGGTGCGAGTGGCGGTCGGACGAGGGAGTGTGCAGAGCCGACAGATCGTCGACTACCTGGCCTTCAAGGCTGATTGGATGCGCCGGCGTATCGGCATCGATTCGAAGAGCCTCATGTTGATCGAGGCGGGAAGCGACTCGATGGCGCCAACGATCGAAGAGGGAGATCTGATGCTGGTTGACTTGCGAGAACCGCGATTTCGCCACGACGGAGTTTACGTATTGCGCGCCGGAGGAGAGCTGTCGATCAAGCGTATCCAGCGCCGCCCCGACGGCAGGCTGATCATCCGCAATGACAACGCCGCATACGAGCCTTCGGTCGTGGCGGCGGACAACGTCAATGTCGTCGGTCACGTAATCTGGATCGCCGGAAAGTTGTGAGGGGTACGCTGACAGGGGCCTTGTCGGGGTGCACTGGCCGCAGGCCGCGCGGGTCTGGAAAGACGCGGGGTTTCCGAATAGAAGGTGATCGAGCTCGGAGAGTTTAGACTTCTTGATCGAGGCAGGCGATGCCGTTCGCGACTTCGTGAAGGAGTCACTCCTGCCGGCGTAAGCGCCGACAGAGCGCTACCTCGGCAAGCGCGATCGACAACCCTCGCAATCGTCCGGAGCCTCAACTCTGGACGAGCCCGATCGGCCGTCAGCGCTCGTTGGCGGCGGGGGCGTGCGCAACGCAAGAGTGCAGGAGAACTGGAATGACAAAACGGTTGGGCCTCCTTCTCATCGCAATCCTCATGGGCGTGACCGCGCGGAGTGGTGCGGGCGCGCTTGCTCAGATGCCGCCCAACGAACAGGTAACGGTGTTGCAGCTGCCGCCGGCCTCTCCGCATTGGGTTGCGGCGATGGCTCCGCTGGCGGGCTCGATCATGCTGACGCCGATCGTGCTGATCGACGGCGACACGCAACAGGTGATCGGCAACATCTCGGGCGGGCTGGCCGCGATGTTCGCGCCCGCGCCCGATCACAAGTTCTTCTACACGGCGGACACCTTTTATTCGCGCGGCACGCAGGGCGATCGCACCGACGTCCTGACGGTTTACGACGCCACTCATCTCTCGCGCATCGGCGAGATTCCGCTCACCAACAAGCGCCAACTCGCGATCGCCGATCCGACCTCGATGGCCGTGACGCCGGACGGGCGCTTCGTGCTGATGTTGAATTTGACCCCTGCGACCTCGGTCACCGCGGTCGATCTCGAGAGCAAGAAAGTCGCGGGTGAGATTCAGACTCCGGGATGCTCGGAGATCCTGGTGCTGGCCGAGCGGCGGTTCGCCTCCGTATGTGCGGACGGCTCGATGCTGACGACGACGTTCGACGACAGCGCCAAGGTGACGGAGCAGAAACGCACCGAAAAACCGTTCTTCGACGTCGAAAAGGATCCGGTTTTTCAATTGCCGGCGCTGATGGACAGGAAGGCCTACTTTGTCAGCTACCACGGGATGGTTTATCCCATGGACCTTGGATCGAGTCCGGCAGCGCCGGGAGATGCGTGGTCGATGCTGAGCGAGCAGGAGAAGAAGGACGGATGGCGGCCCGGCGGATGGCAGCCGGTGGCGGGCTATGCGCCGGGACATCTGATTTTCGTCCTGATGCATCAGGGCGGCGAATGGACGCAA
Source organism: Candidatus Binataceae bacterium (assembly GCA_035500095.1). Classification (NCBI taxonomy): domain Bacteria; phylum Candidatus Binatota; class Binatia (SeqCode); order Binatales (SeqCode); family Binataceae (SeqCode); species Binataceae bacterium (SeqCode). Next base: position 17,791 of record DATJXN010000094.1, on the reverse strand, counting down.
AAGATGGGCGGCCCGGAGGTGTGGGTCTACGACGTCAACGATCGCAAGCGCGTCGCCAAAATTCCGCTGCCGCTGGTTTCAAACGCGATCCAGGTGAGCCGGGACGACAATCCGCTGCTGTTTGCCCTGGTGACGAGCGATTCGAAAATGCAGATCTTCTCGGCGCTCAAGGGCAGATATATGGGCACGGTTAACGAAGTCACACAGCATCCATACACCCTGTTCGGACTGTAGGAGGTGAGCGCGCGGTCCGCGTGAGCGCGCACCGGGCAAGTGGCATCGCCGTGCAAGCGATGCTAATTGGCAGGGATACAGCCGACGGGCCTTCGCAGGATTCCGGCGCGGCTTGCAAAACAGGAGACGGCGAATGGACCTACTGGTGGAACGTCTATCGCGAGCGGTAGCACAGCGGACCTCGCGGCGGGGCTTTTTGGGCTACCTGGGCAAAGCACTGGTGGGCGGGATGATGATTCCGCTGCTGCCGATCAACCGAGTGGTCGAGCAGGCCATGGCGCAGAGCGGGGCGCAGAGCGCGCCAGAGGGCGAGGGCGGCGATTTGACGAGCTGCGACTACTGGCGCTACTGCGGGTTCGACGGGTACCTGTGCAGCTGCTGCGGAGGCGCGCTGACCTCCTGTCCGCCGGGAACGGTGGCGTCGCCCACGTCGTGGGTGGGAACTTGCCAGCATCCGACCGACGGCAAGGAATACATCATCGCGTACCGGGACTGCTGCGGGAAGGACGTATGCAACCGCTGCTTCTGCGACAACAACAAGGGGCAGGTGCCGATCTACCGGCCGCAGCTGGACAACGACATCATCTGGTGCTTCGGGGCGAAGAACTTTGCCTACCACTGCACCACGGCGATCCGGCTCGGTGCGAAAACCTGAGCGCGCAAGGCAAATAACTCTGCGAGAGCATACGCCGCGCGAGCGACAGCCGCGCGGCGTATGCCTATAAAGCCAAATCAACCGGCTCCCCCGTTGGGTTTTTTCTGGTTGACTTCCGCTAGCCTGAGAGCGCGGCCGCCGCAGTTATTCGTTCGCGGTCTTGGCGCCCGGGCGGGCGAGCGGCACGATCTGCGCTATGTCGCACTGGATCATCGCGGCCAGCTTGTTGTCGATTTGGTAAAAGCGGGTCGTGTTGATTGACGAGATTGCGGCGCGGAATTTGGGAACGAACTCCTTCTGCACGTCGAGGCGCGCCTGCTTGATCTCGATCACCTCGTCGAGCTTCTTGGTCGCGTCCGCATCGGTCAGCGTCTGATAGTGCTCGGCGAAGGACTTGACTTCGGCGGCATGGCGATCGTCGAGCTTATCCATCTTGGCTTCATAGGCGTCGTACAGCGGCCAGAAGGCCTTGGCCTGCGCTTCGGTGAGATTCATATTTGCGCCGACGATCGCCTTACGGTCCGCGCGCGCCGCGGCGATATCCAGTTGGCGCTGCGTTTTCGCGGAGCTCTTGGTTTGCGCCGCCGCCGGACGAGCCGCCCCGAGCGTGCAGAAGATCGCGAGTGCCGCGCCGGCGGCGAGATACTTGGTTGCGCTCATCAGAAACCCCCTCCCTCGAAATGGGCCCGCCGGTGGCTAAATGGTATTTCGGCGTAAGCCGTCCGGCTGAAGGTATCCGAAGAGCCGACGGTGCTCAAGCGCACGCAGTGGCGCGCGTTCGATGAGCCGTAGGTCCGCGCCGCAGCCGCTTATTTCTTTTTGCAAAAGGTGCGGACGAAGCCAACCAGGTCGTGAATTTCCGCGTCGGAGAGACCGTCGCTCCAACTCGGCATATCACCTGGCAGGCCCGCCGCGGCGCCGCCGCCCTTTATCACTTTGAACATCGTATCGTCCGAGATCTTCTGCATCGCCGCACAATCACTGAAGTCCTGAGCCTTGGTTGCCAGTGAGGCGGCGGAAGGTCCGTCGCCATGACCTTCGGGCCCGTGGCACTTTACGCAGTAGGCGGTGTAGTTGTCCTGGGCGCTGTCGGCGCGCGCGGGCACTCTCGTCAGCGCGACCATCGCCGCAACACCCAGCAGAATCGTCAGGTTCTTCATTTGCCGTATCGGTCTCCTTTCGTCCCTTGTGGATTGGATTTCCACTCGGCCTAGTGCGAACTCTTGAGATACTCGGTCAGCGCGCGCGCGTCCTGGGCCGGAAGATTAGCCTGGGTCCGCATATGCATCATGATGATATTCCATTGCGCGGGCGAAAACTCCGAGCCCGGACGCGCGTTGTGGCACTGCGCGCAATAGACCGGCCACAGCTTCGCGCCCTGTTTGAAGAGGGCGCGTTGCTCCTGTTCAGGCTGCTGCGCCAGCGCCGAGCCAGCGCTGAGCATGAGCAGCAGGATCGCGATCAGTCGAATTATCATGTTTCGGCCTGGTGAGGTCATTGTTATTCCGCCCCTCATGATTATCTCGTTCTTCACGAGTTCGCCTCAGAATCCGATCGCGAATTGCGTCAGGATCGCCTGATCGTTCGGCGTGGCTCCGACGCTCCCTACCGTGGGCGTGCTCGCACCGTTGAAGGTGTAAGTGGTGCCGCCGGCCCGCGGCAACTCGAGATCGAGCTCGGTCTGCCAGACGATCGAAGGCGCTATCCAGTAGTCGAGGCCCAGCGCGACTTCGCGCGCGTGCGGCGCGAAAATCGAGGGCGAGCCGCTAAAGCCGAAGCTCGGATTGGTTGCGATCTCGTCGGTGACCACGGCGCGCTGATTGACTCCCGAATAGCGCACCAGCGGCTCGAGCTTGGCGAGATACTGGTCGAACTGGCCGAGGCCCGGGAGGTGCAGTCCGTTCAGGAAATAGCCGACCTGGAAATACCATCCCTGGCGATTGTCGGGACCCGATCCGGCCGGCATTTGGCGATAGGCCGAGATCCAGGCACCGCGCGTCTGCAGGTTGTTACGCAAGTAGGCGAAATCCACGCCCCACGCGTTCAGCCACAGGCCGTTCTGCCACTTGCCGTTGTACGTCGAGGCTCCCAGCTCCAGCCGTCCCAGGTTGCTGTCGAGCGGAAACGGATATACGCGGAACCGTCCGCCGTATGCCCTGCCGTTAGTGTTCGTTTGGATGTTGGTCGAGCCGTTGAGCTCCTGGCCGATAACCGGCTCGGGCAAGGACGAATCGTAGCTCGGGCCGTTGGCTACCCATACGGTGTAGTCGGCATCTTGCCCAAGCTGACCCCACTGATAGGCACCTCGCAGCTGCATTCCGATGTCGGTCGGCGGCACCAGCGCGGCGGCGCCATAGGGCAGCGGTGCGGTGATGAAGCGGTTGACCCAGAATGGCCCCTGGGTTTCGTAAAAGTCGCCGAAGGGCTGGTCGAAGATGCCCAGCACCGCTTCCACGTAGTCATTGAGAAAGATCTGCGCGGTAGCGACCGGCGCGTCGAACGAAGCGCCGGAGCCGGGATCATAGCTGGCCTCGAAGGTCCCCTCGAATGCCATCCAGTCGGTCGGGCGGTAGAGCAGGATCGGCTCGAAGTCGAGGCTGAAGGTGTTCTGGTTGAGTTTGTGGTCGTAGATGTAGTCGATCGCAGCGCCGCCCGTGAGCGTGAACTGATGCGTACCCCAATAGCCGGCGAGCAAGCGGTTGATTTGCGGCTCGGTCGGGCCGGCCGCCACCTGGGCCTGGATCTGTTTGAGCTCCGCATCGGTCTTCGTTTGGAGCTGCTGGTCGCTGTTCTGCAGTTGCTGGGTCGTGCTCTGGAGCTGTTGATTACTCGTGCGGACCTGGCGGTTCTGCGACTCGACGTCGTCGAGCTTTTGTTCGAGCTTCTCGATTAGTTGGCGGTCGCGGGCGCGATCGGCCCGGAGTTGCTTGAGCTCGCGTTCGACCTGCTTGAGCGCCTTGGCCTGCGCCTCGGTATCGTCCGCGAGCGCCTTGGGCGCGGCCGTCACCGTAGCCATCCCAAGGACCATCGCCACGAGCGCGATAGTCCCCCACACTCCAGCCTTTGAAGATGCCATGAGTATCCCCCCTTGTGACGCAACGCCTTATCAGAGCTGTGCCGCAGACAGCAACGACTATGCCCGAGAAGGCATGGGCGAAGCTCGTCCCCGCGGCGTATTTATCCGCCCCGTTGGCTCAGCCTGATCAGTGCCAACCGATTGCCGAAACAGCAGCTCATAGTCACGATATATTTGTGCCGGTCCGTTTTTTTACGGAATATGTGTTGCTATTGGCGTCAGATGTTTTGTATCCATTGGCGCCAAGTGCGTGGCAGAAAGGCGAGTTGGAGCCAGATATCGCCATTTCGTCACATCGACGATGGTCCGGCTTTTGCGTTCAGTTTTTCGATGAGACGAAAACCAAAGCAATTATGAAGCTCTTTAACAAAATTCTCTGCGCGGTAGAGTTTGACGAATCCTCGCCAACCGTAGTGCATTTTGCGCGTGAAATAGCCAAGGAATACGGCGCGACGCTTTGCCTGCTGCACGTTACGCCGCTTCCGCTCAACGCCACCGAGTTCTCGCCTATTCCGATGGATCCCTATCCGGTTTGGGAGAAGACCGCGCGGGCCGAGCTCGAGAAACTCGCGGCCGCACATCTTGAAGGGCGAGGCGTTACCTACAAAATTGAGACACGGAGCGCCGAGGCCGCCGACGGCATCCTCGGACAGGCCCAGGATATGGACGCCGACCTGATCGTGCTGGCGACGCATGGCCGCAGGGGGGTGAGCCATTTTCTGATCGGCAGCGTCGCCGAGCGAGTTATCCGCCGCTCGCCGCGGCCCGTACTGGTGGTCAGGCCGCGAGAGGTTGCGCCTGGCAGTAATTAGCGGCGCCGCGCGACTCGTGGCCAAAGCGATGCATGCTTACCGAGCCGGAGTAATCTTATGAGTTCGTCTCCGGCGCAAGCCAGGCCGTCCGCCGTGCCGTCCGCGCGCGTCGGCAAACTCAGCTACTATCACCTGCTCTGGGATCATGAGCTGGCCGAGCTTGCGCCGATCATGGAAGCGCTCGCGACTCATCGCAGAGAAGTCCTAGAGCACTGGTATCAGCTTTACCTGCTCCACTTCGGCGAAGAACGTTCCCTCGCGCAAAGCGAGTTCTTCGAGCTCTGCGGGCTGGACCTTGATGCCACCACCGAGACGCTGCGCGCAGGCACCTTCGAGCAGTTCGTGATCCGGATGCGCCGGATCGGGGTGGCGCTCGCGGAGCGGCGGGTGCCCTTCGCCGAGGTCGTCGCCTCGATGCATCTGTTCGAGGAGAGTGCGATCGCGAATTTTCCGCCCGCGGTCGATCCTTCGATGTACCGGGTGTTCGACAAGGTCAGCCACTGCCGCATAATCGCGCTCTCTGAAGCGTATTTCAGGGATCAGGCGGCGCTCGCCGCGGCGCGCATCGAGAGCCTCGAGAAAGAAGCCGACCTGCTTGACGGACAGCCACGGACGAACTTTCATGGCCTGGTCGGCGTGGCGCCGGCGATGCTGCGGCTGCGCGCGCGGATCGAGTCGGCGGCAGGCGTGCGCGGCACGGTGCTGATCGTCGGCGAAAGCGGCACCGGCAAGGAGTTGGTGGCGCGCGCGCTGCATGAGTGTTCGCGCACCCCGACGGCTCCGTTCGTTGCGCTCAACTGCGCCGCAATTCCGCGCGACCTTATCGAAAGCGAGCTTTTCGGTTACAAGCGCGGCGCCTTCAGCGGCGCCGCGATCGACTACCCGGGGCTGTTTCGCGCCGCCGAGGGCGGCACGCTATTTCTCGACGAAATCACCGAGATGAGCGCGGCCACCCAGAGCAAGCTGCTGCGTGCCTTGCAGGAGCGCACGGTACGGCCGGTAGGCTCGACCCGCGAAGTGCCGTTTGACGTGCGGGTTGTCGCTTCGAGCAATCGCGACCCGCAGACCGCGGTCAGCGAGGGCCACCTGCGCGAGGACCTCTACTATCGACTCCAGGTCAACCTGATCGAGGTCCCGCCGCTGCGCGAGCGGCTCGAGGATCTACCGCTGCTCGCCGACCATTTCATCGCGCTCTTCAACCGGCGCACGATGAGGGCAGCGCCGATAATCGGGGTCGAGCCCCAGGCGCTCGAGGCGATGAGCCGTTACAGCTGGCCCGGCAACGTGCGTGAGCTTTCCAACGCGATCGAATCAGCGTTCACCTTCGGGGAGTCAAATATGGTCCGCCGCGCGGACCTGCCCTCGGCGATCGCGATTGCCGCCGGATTCGCTCCCGCCATGCAGAGCGCACCTGCAGCGAATACCGGTACGCTGAGCATCAGCGATACCGAGTGCGACCTGATCCGGCGGGCGCTGACCTCGACCGGCGGTAACAAGCTTCGCGCGGCCAAGCTGCTCGGCATCTCGCGCAAGCGCCTTTATGCCCGCCTGCGCCGATATCGAATCAAGTGAAAGCCGCGCTCCCCTTGCACGGGTGTCGGGCGCGCGTCCCCGCTCAGGCGCGCGCCCGGCGCCCGGCGCTTCCCGCGACCACGTCGCGTGGTTGCCCGGTTTCTTCCCAAGGCCGGTGAACACCCCTCTTCCTTTCGTGGTTCGCCAGCGCGAGGAAGGCCCGCAGCACGTCGGTGCGGGTGAGGATGCCCCGGAGCTCTCCGCGATGCACCACCGGCAGCGCGCCGATCCGTTCGCGCCGCATCAAGACCGCCGCCCGTTCCATCGTGTCGTAGGGTTCGATCGTGATCGCGTTGCCCGTCATTACCGTGTCGACGGTGACCTCCGGAGACTGTCGCCGAGCCTGCGGATGATCCGGCGAATCTTCTGCGAGCGTGCGGATCGTAACCATCGCGTCGCGCAAGTCGCGGTCGGTCACCATACCCACCAGCCTGCCGTTAAGCATCACGGGCAGTTGGTTGATCCGATGCTCCTTGAGCAGTCCGCGCGCGTGCACAACTGAAGTGTGCGGCTCGACGGTGAGCGGATTCGCGGTCATCCAATGTTCGACACGCATGGTCCTGGCCTCTCCCGCGAGATTTCTTTCGTTCACTTCTATCGCGCTGCAATTTGACTGCCAGGGATTAAGCCTTTGAAATCCCAGGATTTTTGCGGCCTGGCCTGCGTGTTGCTCCTTTTGCGTGCGGGTTCATTCGTTACAGAGTCGATCCGTGTATCCGTTGGACGCAATGTTGACGCTCGCAGGGCGCATCACTCGAATATCCGACAAGGATTTCACTATCCGCTCCATTCTTCCGCTGGCACGACTCTGGCTTCCTCGGATACCGAAAACGTGTCGGCAAAGCCCGCCAGCCATGGAGGTAAAATATGGCTTTTCCATACAGACGGATCCTCGCCCCAATCGAGTTCGATGAGACTGCGCATGCGGTGCTGGAGTCGGCGATGCGGATTGGCGCGCAGACGGGCGGGACAGTGTTCCTCACACACGTCGTCCCGATGGTCATCGCGCCGACCGGGATGCCCAATTACGTGGACATCTACAAGGACCAGGAAAAGATCGCGCAGGAGAAGATGGAGGCCATCGTCCAACGCCAGCGCGCGGAGGTCAAATGCGAATTGATGACCCGGATCGGCGACCCGGCCCATGAGATCCTGGCCCTGGAGCGGCAGATTGCGGCCGATCTGATCGTCCTCGCGACCCATGGTCGCAAGGGCGTGCGCCGGATGCTGCTCGGCAGCGTGGCCGAGGCAGTGCTGCGCGACGCCACCTGTCCGGTCATGACCGTGCAGCGCCAGGAGTCCGACGTGCACCTGGTCGCCAAATGGATGACGCCCGATCCGATAAGCGCCGAGCCGGCCGAAAAGCTCGCGGCCGTGCGAGCCAAAATGCTTTCCGGCCACTTCCGCTCAATGCCCGTGGTGAGCGGGGGCAAGCTCGCCGGAATCATCACCGATCGCGATCTGCGCCGCCACGAGGGTTACCTCGACCATACCGAGGTCAGGCTCGCGATGACCACCGAAGTCGTTACGGTTGGGACCACGACCCCGATTCACGAGGCCGCCAAACTCCTGCTCGAGCGCAAGATCGGAGCACTGCCTGTGGTCGAGGGCGAGCGTCTGGTCGGAGTCATCTCGACCAGCGACGTGTTGCGCGCGTTTGTGGAGACGACCTGAGCGCCGCGCGCGCTGAGACTAGCCGATACGGATGCCCTGGTGACCGTGATGCCGACGCGAACGCAGTGCGCCGAGGCCATGCAAGGCGACCTGCCCGAGATCGTGGGCGCGATGTTGCGCACGGAGATTTATCCCGAGCGTCCGCGCACGGTTGAGCTGCGCCAGACCCACATTTCATACGTGTTTCTCGCCGGAGACTACGTTTACAAGATAAAGAAGCCGGTTCGCTTCCCGTTTCTCGACGCTTGCACGCTCGATCGGCGCCACCAACTGTGCCTCGAAGAGGTCCGGCTTAATCGGCGGCTCGCGCCCGACGTCTACCTCGACGTCGTACCGATCCTCTGCCGCCGCGACGGCGAATTCGCACTGGGAACGGCCGGCACGGCGGCGGCCGGGACCGAGGACGTGGTCGAGTGGGCGGTCCGGATGCGCCGGCTCGACGAAGACGCGATGCTGGATCGGATGGTGGCCGAGGGCAAGGCGAGCGTGGCGCAGATTCGCGCGGTCGCCGCGCGGCTCGCCGCATTTCATCGTACAGCTTCCTCCGATCGGGGATGGAAATATGGCGCCGCAGCCGCGATCTGGCGCCTGGTGCGCGGAAACCTTGGCGAGCTCGCGCTCGAGTGCGCGCGCACGCTCGCACCGGCCGATTTGGACGAGCTCGAACGCTTCGCCCATCGCACGATCGAAGCTCGCTGGAGCCTGCTTAACCGCCGGGCCCTCGGCGGCCGCGTGTGCGAGGGCCATGGGGACTTGCGTTGCGAACACGTCTCGCTGGCCGGCGGCAAGATCACGATCATCGACTGCGTCGAGTTCAGCGATAGCCTGCGCTACGTGGACGCGGCCTCCGACGTGGGATTTCTCGCGATGGATCTCGATCGCTTGGGCGCCCACGGACTGGCGGACGAGCTGGTCGCAGCATATCGCGAAGCCTCGGGCGATGCCGACCTTCCGCCGTTGATCCCGCTCTACAAATTCCATCGCGCGCTGGTGCGCGCCAAAGTCGAGAGCCTGACCAGCCGGGACCCTGCGGTCGAGCCTGAGCATCGCGCCGCCGCTGGCGCCGCCGCGGCCCGTTATGTCGCGCTGGCGCTCGAATTCGCGCGCGAGTCGCGACCCGCGATGCTCGTGGTCTGCGGGCTTGCGGGCAGCGGCAAATCGACCGTGGCGCGCCGCCTCGCGGATCGGCTCGGATTCGATTGGCTGCGCTCCGACGAAATCCGCAAGCGGCTCGCTGGCGTCGCGCCCGTCGTGCGCCTCTCCGACGGCTACGGGGCGGGCGCCTACAGCCGCGAGTTCACCGAAAAGACCTACGCCGCCCTGCTCGATGAAGCCTCAGCGCATCTCGGCAGCGGCGCCGGCGTGATCGTCGACGCGACCTTTGCCGCGTCCGTTTATCGCGCCCGGGCACTGGCGCTTGCGGCGCGCGCTCGCGTGCCCGTGCTGTTCGTCGAATGCATGGCGAGCCGCGATGAGATCGTGCGCCGTCTCACGGCGCGTGCCGCCCGCACCGATGAAGTTTCCGACGCGGGCGTAGCGACCTATCTGCGCCAGCGTCCGGAATTCGCCGCGCTCCAAGAGGTCCCCGATTCCAGCCATCTGGTGATCGATACGGAGCGCGGCCTCGAAGCGGCCTGCGCGTCGATCGTCGGACGGCTAAAGAGCCTCGGGCGCGCCGGTGGATGACGACGACGCTGCCGCGAGCGGCAACCTCGCCGCCGGCGGCGCCGACGCCGCCGGTGAGTCGTCAGGTGCCGCAGTCGCCGCCAGTCTGACGGGACTTGGCAGCAAAGAAGCCAGAGCCCGGCTCGCCGAGTTTGGCCCCAACACGATGGTCGAACGCGCGTGCGGCGCGCGTCTTTTGCGGTGGCTCGCGATGCTGGCCGATCCGATGGCGCTGATGCTGGCCGGGGCGGCATTACTTTACCTGCTGCTTGGCAAGCTGCATGAAGCGGCCGTGTTGTCGGCCGTCGTCGTTCCGGTTCTGAGCGTGGACGTGCTGATGGAGGCGCGTTCGCAGAGCGCACTCAAGCAGCTCGCGAGCGCCGTGGCGCCGCGGGCGCGAGTTCTGCGCGACGGACATCCGGAGGAAGTTCCAACCGCTGAGCTGGTGCCCGGCGATCTGCTGCTTTTCCGCGAGGGCGACATCCTGCACGCCGACGGCATCGTGCGCAACGCCGCGAACCTCGCGCTCGATGAATCGCAACTGACGGGCGAATCCGAGCCGCGGGAAAAAACCGCGCATCCCGGCGCTTCTCCCGTCGAAGCTGGCGATAGTTGCCTCTTCTTCGCCGGCTCGATGGTGCTGGCAGGGCAGGGCGTGGGCGAAATCACCGCCACCGGCCGGCGCACGCGCTTCGGCAACCTCGCCCGCCTGGTCGGCGAGAGCGAACTTGAGGCGACGCCGATGCAAATCAAGACGGCGCGCGCCGCGCGATGGCTGGTCGGGATCGCACTCACCCTTTCGGTCGCGATTTTCGCCGTGCGATGGCTTGGTGGCGTGCCGCCGCGCGAGGCTCTGCTCTACTCGGTCAGCCTCGCGATGTCCGCGGTGTGCGAGGAAATAGTCGTCGTGATGACTCTTTTCCTGACCTTGGCGGCGCTCAGGCTCAGCCGGCAGGGCGTGCTGGTGAAGCGCCTGGCGAGCGTCGAGACGCTGGGCTCGACCACCGTCATCTGCATGGACAAGACCGGCACGCTCACGGCCGGCAAATTCGCGCTTGAGGTCGTTCGCGCGCTTGAGGGGGGACGGCTCGGCGAGCCCGCGCTGCTGGAGGCCGCTGCGCTCGCCTGCGAGCCCGGCGCGATGGACTCGCTCGAGCGGGAAATCCTCGCGTACTGCCGCCGCCACGGCGTCGACGTGGAAACGCTACATCGACAGTGGAGACTCGCCTACGACTATCCGTTCGATATCGCGGGCAAGCACATGTCGCATGTGTGGACGCGCGTTTCCGGCGGCGACGGCGCTGCCGGAAGCGCATGCATTGTGGCCAAGGGGTCGCTCGAGGGGATCCTCGAACACTGCAGAGTCGATCTCGCCGATCGCGAACGCGCGCTGGCGATGAACTCGGAGATGGCCAGGCAGGGGATGCGCGTGATCGCGGTCGCCGGCCGTTTAGCCGCCGCCGGCGCCTCCGCCGGTTCCGTCGCCGCGGGCGCTGAAGGCTCTTCGGCGCAAGCGCCCGCCGGCTTCAGCGGCCTGCGCGAGCAGGACGAGCGCGACCTTGCGCTGTACGGATTGCTGGGCTTTCGCGATCCGCTGCGCGCGGAAGTTCCGGCCGCGGTCGGCGAATGCCAATCGGCCGGAGTCGAGCTCAAGCTAATCACCGGCGACCATGCGTTGACGGCTCACGCGGTGGCCGAGGCTGCGGGAATAATCCATGACGATAGCTTGATCGTGAACGGCTCCGATCTCGCGCGGCTCGGTGCGGATGCGGCGGCCGATCTCGCGCGCCGCGCCAGCATCTTTGCCCGCGTGCAGCCTGAGCAGAAATATCAAATTATCGACGCCCTGGTGCGCGCAGGCGAGATCGTCGCGATGATCGGCGACGGCATCAACGACGCGCCCGCGCTGCGCCGAGCCCACATAGGCGTGAGCATGGGAAGGCGCGGCACCGAGGTCGCGCGCGCGGCCGCCGACCTCGTCCTGCTGGACGACGACTTCGCCGCCCTGGTGCATACCGTGCGCGAGGGACGCCGTGTGTTCGGCAATATCCAGCACTCGCTCCGATACCTGACCGGGTTCAAATTCGCCCTGGTGGGCCTGGCATTGCTCGCACCGATCCTGGGGCTGCCAATTCTATTGCTGCCGGTCGTGCTGGTGTGGCTCGAACTGATAGTGCATCCGGTCTCCGCGCTGGCCTTCGAGGGCGAGCCGGGTCCATCGGACCTGATGCGGCGGTCGCCGCGCGATCCTCGCGCTGCGTTGATCGGCCGCACGCGTGTTGTGCGCTCGGCGTGCTCGGGTGCGGTGCTGACGCTGGTGACCCTCGCCCTGTACGCGGCGCGCCTCGGCCGCGGCGTGGCCTACGCGCGGGCGGCAGCGATGGTGGTGCTAATTGTCGGGAGCCTGTTCCTGATGTGGGCCGAGGTGGCAGGTGACCGAGCGTGGTGGAAGACTCCGCTGCCGGCGCGTGCGAGTTTCTGGATCGTGACCTCGACGGTCGCTGCGAGCCTGCCGGTCTTTATGACATTTGCTCCGGCGGCCTCGCTTCTGCAGGTCGCGCCGATTGCGGCGGGCGACTGGGCGATCGCCGCAGCACTGTCGATCGTTCCCGTGATATGGCGTGCGGCCGGCACCTCCGCCGGCTGATCGCTGCTCAATCGGCGACTGCCCCCGACACCCCCCCCTATTTAGTTGCACGCGAGATTAGGCGCCCGCGCCCATGATCAGCTCGAAAATCTGGATGACGGCGGGACCGAGAATGATGATGAGCATCGCGGGCAGAATCAGCAGCACCATCGGCAGCAGCATCTTGACCGAACTCTTTTGCGCCGAGTCCTCGGCCACCCATCGACGACAAGACCATCCAGGAACTCCGCGAAGAGGGTGGAGACCTGTTGAGCGACCTGGTGCAGATGTTCATCGACGAGGTGCCCGGCCGGTTGGTGACCCCGGAAGCGGCGCTTGCCAAGGGAGACGCGGGCGCCGCCAGGCTCACCGCGCACACATGAAGGGCACCGCCGCCAACTTCGGCGCCTCGCGGATGCAGGCGCTCGCGAGCGCGCTCGAGATGAAAGGGCGCGCCGGCGCGCTCGAGGGCGCCTGGGCCCTCCTGGTTCAGTTGCAGGCCGAGTGCCAGAGAGTGCGCGCGGCGCTCGAAGCCGCCCGCTGACCGCCAGGCCGCGCGGCCCGGCGCCATCTATGAATTGAGGAACTCCAGCGTATAACGTGCCGTGTCGTCAGCCTTCTCGAGCGGCGGCAGATGCCCGCATCCTTTCACGATCGAAAGCTTCGCTCCCCGGATCTTCTCTTCGTAGAGACGCCCGTGTTCCAAGGTTAGCAGACGGTCGGCCTCACCCCACAAAATCAGCGTGGGAGCCCTCACTCGATAGAGCCGATCCGCGAGCTTCGGATCGTGCAGATACGGATTCCAGGCGACCCTGGCGGTGGCCTGGCGACAGGTCAGCATCAGGTCGAGCATTTCCGGCGAAGGCGAGTCGGAGACCAGGCTCTGGGCCAGCGCAGAATTCGAATCAACGAAAAGCAGCGCTCTCGTCTCGGCCGGGCTTGCGGCGAAAATGTCCGGGATGAAATTGCCCGCGACATTAAGCCCCATCGCGTCGATCAGGACGAGCTTGCGCACGCGATCCGCGTAATGAACAGCGAGTTCCGCGGCGATCCATCCGCCCAGCGAAAGGCCCGCGACGTGCGGGCGCTGCAAATCCAGTTCGTCCAGCAAATCGGCATAGTGAAAAGCCAGGTCATCGACGGTCTCCACGCGCTCCAGACCTTCCGAAGTTCCAAAGCCCGGATGTTCGGGAACGTAGATAGTAAAGTGGCGGCTCAACAGATCGAAGAAAGGAAGCCATCGCACTTCACCAAGCAGTCCGTGAAGGTATAGAAGCGGCTCTCCCGATCCCGCGCGGAGAAGACGAATCCGGGCGCCACGCACGTTGACGAACTTCTCTTGAGGCGTCATCTCCGCTCCTATGCCGCCTGCGACCACTTGTCTTCCATCGCTTTGAATTCGCGCTTGAGGAAGGGCATCACGTCGGACGCAAACAGCTCCATGTTCCTGATCGTGCGGTCGTGCGGCATATCGCCGAAATGAAGCAATGGCAGCAGGAGGCCGAAATTAAGCTCCCTGATATACTTGACCAGCCGTTCGCGGACGGTTTCGACGCTGCCCAGCAGGCAATAGCCCTTGTCGTTCAGTTCCTTTATGTCCATCGCTTCCCAGTTGAGCTCGTGCGCGAAGCCGGTGATGCGGCGCATCGAGGAAACCGACGTATATCCGGGCGGAAACAGCATCTCCCATTTGTGCCGCAGTCCCTTGTGATATAGCCAGAGCGCATGCTCGCCGGCTTCCTCTAAGGCCTGCTTGTCCGTCTTGGCCACGTAGATCGGGAACAGGTGCCCCATCTGATAAGGAGACGGTTCGTACCCGAATCCGCTTGCGGCTTCGCGGTAGGCGTCGAAAAACCATTTCACCAAATGGTCCGGCATGAATACCGCGAGGTAGGCATACTTGCGCGCCGGGTCGGCGCACCATTCCACGGTCTCCTTGCTGCCGAAGCCGGGTATCCAGATCGGCGGATGAGGCTTCTGCAGCGGGCGCGGCCATATGTTTACGTAGCGCAGCCGGTAGTGCTTGCCTTCGAATGCGAACGGTCCGGGCCTGGTCCACGACTGAACAATCAGGTCGTGAGCTTCTTTGAAGCGCTCCTGGGAAAACGTGGGATTGATGCCCATCGAGTAGTATTCGTCGCCGATGCCGCGGACGAAGCCCGAGATGATCCGGCCGCCGCTGATGACGTCGAGCATCGCGACTTCCTCCGCGACCCGCAGGGGATGATCGCGAAGCGGCAGCCCGTTACCGACCATCGCGATCTTCATGCGGCTGGTTCGCCGCACCAGCATAGCCGCCATGATGTTCGGCGACGGCATCGTGCCGTACGCGTTCTGATGGTGCTCGTTGACGCACACCCCGTCGAAACCGAGCTTTTCGGCGTACTCGAGTTCGTCGAGATAGCGGTTATAGAGAAGATGTCCCTTTTCCGCGTCGTAGTACCGATTGGACAAAGTGACCCAGGCGGAAGGGTGTTTGCTCTTGTCGCTGAAGTCGGCAGGAAGGTCCGGCCACGGCATCAGATGGAAGAAGTAGAATTTCATATAGCCTCGTGATTCGGACGGCTGGTGGGTTTGAAACCCGGCTCCGTGGCGCGCCCACAGCCGGGAGCAGTAAAGAAACTCGCCCCCGCCGCGCGTGAGGATGATGAGCTACTTCTTTGTCAATCGTCAAGCGCAACCGGTTGCCGCAACGCGCCGAAGGCGTCATGATTTGCGCGGTTTGAGGCACGTAATCGCCGCCGTCGATTAGTCCGCCATCGCGCTGGCGAGAGGGTACACCATGAGTGAACGGATGCTTCTGCCGACCACCGTGGTCGGCAGCTATCCGCAGCCCGACTGGCTGATTGACCGCGAAAACCTGGCCAAGCGGCCGCCGCCGCGCGTGCGTGCGCGCGAGGTGTGGCGAATCGCGGACCGCTTCCTCGAACAGGCACAGGATGACGCCACCATCGTCGCCATCCATGAGATGGAAAGCGCCGGCCTCGATATCATCAGCGACGGCGAGATGCGCCGCGAGAGCTACTCCAACCGGCTCGCCAATGCGCTCGGCGGCGTTGACCGCGAGCGTCCCGGTAGCGCGATCAGCCGGAGCGGAAAACCCGACGTCGTGCCGCTGGTCTCGGGTCCGATTTGCCGGCTTGCTCCGGTCGAGGTGCGCGACCTCGCGTTTTTGCGCGCGCACACGACGCGCAAGGTCAAGATCACGCTGCCCGGGCCGTTCACGATGACGCAGCAGGCGCAAAACGCGTACTATCCCGACGAGGATTCGCTCGCGATGGCGTACGCGGAGGCGGTCAACGCCGAAATCAGAGACCTCTTCGCCGCCGGCGCCGACGTGGTGCAGATCGACGAGCCTTACATGCAGGCGCGCCCCGAGCAGGCGCGGCGCTACGGGCTTGCTGCGCTAAATCGTGCGCTTGCGGGAGTCACGGGCACGACCGCCGTGCATCTCTGCTTCGGCTACGCTTACATCATGAAGGACAAGCCGTCGGGGTACTCATTCTTGCCCGAACTCGAGAACTGCCTTGCGCATCAGGTGTCGATCGAGGCCGCGCAGCCGCGGCTCGACCTCGCGATTCTGAAAGAGCTGCCCTCGAAGACGATCATCCTCGGCGCAATCGATCTCGACGATCCCGCGGTCGAGAGCGCGGCGACGGTCGCCGGCCGTATCCGCGCGGCGCTGAAATTCGTCGCGCCCGAACGCCTGGTGATCGCGCCCGATTGCGGGATGAAATATATCGCGCGCGACGTGGCGCTTGGGAAACTCAAGGCGATGGTGGAAGGCGCGCGCATTGTCCGCGCGGAACTCGCCTGACGGCGCCCGGCTTCGTTCAGCCCTCGGCCAGCAGCGCGCGCGCTTCCCGCTCTACCGCCGTGCCCTTGAAGAAATCCGGGTTAGTGCCCGCCCACAACCGGACCGGATTGGCGAACACGAAGTCGCGGAAGTCGGCCTCGCTGATAAGCTCCTCGTCCACCAGCTCCCACGCCTCGGTCAGCACGTCGGTCATGTCGGGAACGTCGAAATGGCCGATGTCGGAGCCGAAGATCGCGTTGAGCCGCGCGCGGTACGGATTCGCCCGCGTGTTGAAGGCGTAAGCGTTGCCCGGATCGTCGGCTTCGCAGCCGAAGTAGAAATTGGGGACGAAGAGATCGCGGATCTGCTCCGCGCGCTCGATCGCGCATGGCTCGAAGTCGTCGAGCGATGCGCCGGGGTCGGCGGTCCGCGGCGAGTACGCCTCGCCCTCGGGTCTCCAGCGCGTAAGCTGCGCGGCCAGCGCCGCGCCCCCGTAGCGCTGAAACAATTGCGCCAGCAACTCGCGATTGAGATTGGCGGGGTCGATGTCCCCGAGCGCCTTGGGATTGCGTTTTTTCCAATGGCCGATGAGGTCGCTGTAGAGCCCGCAGGCCCATGCGGCGCCGCCCTCGAGAAAGGCGACCTTAAGCTTCGGAAAGCGCCGCGTCACGCCGCCCAGGAAAAGCGCCTTGCAGACCGCCTCGCCGGCCGCGCCGAAGTGTCCGATATGGTTGAAAACCGCATTCGAGGGCGAGATGCGTGTGCCGACGCCCTTGGATACCGTATGAAAGGTCGGCGCGATGCCAAGCTCGAGGCATTTCGCCCAAACCGGGTCATAGTCGTAGTCGCTGTCGAGCGCGAGCACGTCGAGCCACTGCGCGTAGGGATTGGGCTCGCCGCCGGGTCTGGCCGCGGCGCGAATCGGACGGCGGAGCAGGCTCGGCATCATCGCGACCTTGAGCCCCAGCGTCTTGACCGCGTACTCCAATTCGACGATCGCCTCCGCCGGCGTGTGCATCGGAATCATCGCGACCGGCGTCAGGCGGTCGCTATACTCACGGAAGTGCTCGGCCGAGTAGCGGTTGAACGCGCGACAGGTCGCCTTGCGCGTCTCCTCGTCGGCGATGAACGGGATGCGCAGCGCGGCGGTCGGATAGAGCACCGCGAAGTCCATCCCCAGCTCGCCCATTCGTTCGTAGAGCAGCTTCGGGAGCATCGCGGTCGCGCGGTCGAGCGTGTTTTTGGTCGGCAGGCCCCACCAGACCGGCTGATCGAGCCGGCGCTCGCGCCGCTCCTTGAGCGGGACCGTCAGATGCCATCCCTCGTAGGGGCGGTTCTTGAAGCCGTCGGCGGCGCGCGCTCCTCCAACCTCCTTGAGATAGTCCATCAGGTCCGGCCCGAACTCGACCCAGTGGCCGTCGGAGTCGATCACCGGATGCTTCAGACGGGCCCGCAGGGCGGATTCGGAAGCTGGCTTAGTGGACATGGCGCGTCCTCCCGCTAAGATCGTCATCTAACCGCAGACCGGCGCGTTGTCCAGCCTCGCGGACGTTTGCGGAACTCCACAACCGGGGCGAAGCTGTGCTACATGGCAGCCAGGCGGCAGACGCGAAACTGACTCCGGAGGCGACTGGCATGGCTGAGGCAAAGGCGAATTCCACGATGCTCGCGGGATGCCGGG
>DATJXN010000093.1 GCA_035500095.1 Candidatus Binataceae bacterium | reverse complement strand
CCCGCGCGAAGTAATCGCACCGCCTCCATCCGCCGCTCTTCCAGCGCGGCGAAATCCCGCCGCACACCCGCTGGATTACCCATACCCTATACATTAGCAGAAACCAGTAGTCTTGTCACTATCTTATGCGAGACTCAATAGGCTGCTGAACCCGTTTTACTTTCGCGAACTATACTGCGGCTTCGCCTAAAAACCTACTCGGAGGGTCTGTACGTTCGTCGACGCAGCGGCGCTCCGCTGCGAGACGTCCCCTCGGGCTGCGCAAGCTCCGCCGGGTCGCAGCCCTCGATAAGCCCTATCTGACCCATCCTGCGTCCGCTTCGCCACCGCTCTTATTAGTGGCGTTCGCCGCGCAAGATACCCGGGAGTCGGTCAAGCGTTTTTCGTCATTGGTGCCGGCATTACCGGCACGAAGGGTCTACGGTGAGTCGCCACGCTCCACACAGCGACCAGCAGTTTTCGCATCGCGGCGATGATTGCAACTTTGCCGGGTTTGCCTGCGGCTCGGAGCCGTTCGTAGTGCTGCCGCAGCCACGGGTTACGCCGCACCATTTGTAGAACCACCATGAAGAGCGATTTGCGCAAGCGAGCGTTCCCCAACGGGATCGCCGGCCCTTTCGTGAAGCGTTTCTTACCCGATTGGCGGATGCGCGGAATCACGCCGACGTAGCTCACGATCGCGCCGGGGCTATCAAAGCGGGCTGGATTTCCGAGTTCCGCGATCAGACAAGCCGCAGTCAGTGGGCCCAGGCCTTCGATAGCCATCAGCAGTTTATCCACCTCGTGATCATCCAGTTTACGCTCGACGTCCCGCGCCAGGTCCTTCAGTCGGCGCCTTAGCACATCCAGATCCTCACATAGGTATTTAATCCGTAGCCGATACGGCTCAGAGTGATGAGCCCCAACGGATTTTTCGGCAGCCTCGATCAGATTGCGCGCCAACTCCTCGCCGATCTTGTGCGAACCATCATAAACGATTCGCGCTTCTTTACTGAGACGCCGCGGAACGATGCCGCAGTCGGATAGCGCGACAGAATCGAGGCTGCGAGCTGGCTCTCGAGCGTCCGCACGTAACGGGTGAATTCGGGAAAGCCCAGGTCGACCGCTCGGTGTACTTGTCTGAGACGGTCGGCGAAGTCCTTCGCAACTCGCTCGCGCAGCCGTTCCAGCTCACGTAACTCTTCCGTCACCGAATCGGGTAACTAGGCCGCTCGCGGTCGCTTCTGCTGGGCGAAGCGCGCGACCCCAAGTGCATCGATCGCATCGGTCTTGGTGCGCCGTAGCTCCTCCTCGGCAAAGCGAGCAGTGCGCAATGGGTTCAGTACTGCAACCGCATAATCCTTCGCGATCAGAGCCACGAATAGATTGCGCCAGTAATGCCCGGTCGCCCTCCAGCGCTACCAGACAGTCAGCAGATGGGCCGAGCAACTCGAACAGCCGTGTATATCCAGAAGAGTCTTCACCGAACGGACTGGAGCGACACAAGACCTCGCCCTGCTCGTCGAGCACCGCGACCATATGACGCTCAGCTCTACTATCGATTCCCGCAAACCGCATCATCCCACCTCCTTCCTTCGGTCGGTTGCCCGAGCCTCGGAGCCGGAACTCACGCTCTTGCTTGTCCATTCGAGGACGCCGCTTGCGCCTCTGGATACCGTTCGAGCCCTGAGCTCCGGACGAGGGCGCCAATCTAGCGCACAAGGATTTACCTTCAGCACGGCCGGCGGCGACACCTCTCCGGGAAACCTTCCGCATCTTAGCGGATCTCATTCACTGGTTGGCTTGCCGCGATCGGCGTCGTTGGCCAGGAAAAAGAGTCCTGGCCTGCCTCCGCAGATCGCCGCGGCTTCACATCTCGGATTCTAAACCCCTCCCCACGCCCCCCCACACATTTTTTCCTCGGCCTCCAGATTCGGTGAGCGGCCGACGGAAAAAATGTTCAGTTCCTTTTTCACTATGAGCGAGCAGAAGCATCGGCAGCAGACACCATACAAGCACGCGGCGGTTCAGCGGTCGGGCGTAAGCGCCAGCAGCATGCGGCGCACGGCCGCGTCATGCTTTTGTCCGCCAAGCAACAATAATCCTTGTGAGACGGGGGGCGGGACCGACGATGAATCCTGCTCGTTGAAGACAATCCGTATGCACAGAATACTGATCGTTGAAGACAATCCGGTTGACCAGCGCCTGTTCGAGCAGGCGCTGAGCGATCCCACGCGCGAAATCGAAATCTGCAGCGACGGGCGCGAGGCGCTGGCCGCCTTCGAGCGGCGTTCCGCCGACGTGGTGATCTCGGACATTATGATGCCGAACATGGAGGGCAACGAGCTGCTCACCGAGTTGCATCGCCGCGCCCCCAACCTGCCGGTAATCCTGGTCACCCGCTTCGGCAGCATCTCGGCCGCGGTGACGACGATGCATGCGGGCGCGTTCGACTACGTTACCAAGCCGGTTGAGGTCATCGAGCTGCAGACGCGGGTCAAGCGCGCGCTCGAACTCGATCAACTCCAGCATGAGAACGACACCCTGCGCCAGGAATTGTCCGGGCGTTTCGGTCCGGACGCGGTGGTCGCGGAAAGTATCGAGAGCCGCAGGCTCATGGAACTGGTGCGGCGGATAGCGGCCAGCCATTCGACGGTGTTGATCCAGGGGGAGAGCGGCACCGGCAAGGAGCTGATTGCGCGCCTGGTCCATTACTGGAGCGACCGGGTGGGGCGGCCGTTTGTCGCGGTGAATTGCAAGGCGTTTGCCGAGAGCGTGCTCGAAAGCGAGCTGTTCGGCCATGAAAAGGGCGCCTTTACCGGCGCGGTCGCGGCGCGCCAGGGATGCTTCGAGCGGGCGTCGGGCGGAACGCTTTTGCTGGACGAGATCGGCGACATCAGCCCCGAGTTCCAGGCCAAACTGTTGCGCGTGCTGCAGGAGAGCGAAGTGCTGCGCGTCGGCGGCGCGAAACCGCGGCGGATCAACGTGCGCGTGGTGGCGGCAACCAACAGCTCGCTCAAGGACAAGGTGTCCGCGGGCAATTTTCGCGAAGACCTTTACTTCCGTCTCAACGTGATCCCGATTCAGCTCCTCCCGCTGCGCGAGCGGCGCGAGGATATTCTCCCGCTGGCGCGCGCCTTTCTCGCCCGGATGGCGGCCGAGACCGGCCGTCACATGACGCTCGACGCCGAGGCCGCGGAGATGCTGCTTCGGCATTCGTGGCCGGGCAACGTGCGTGAGCTTGAAAATGCGATCGAGCGGGCCGTGGTGCTCACCGCACCGACATCATCGCGGCCGCGGACCTGATGCTCGATCGGGTCGGAGGCGCGTTGCCGGCTCATCCCGCGAGCGAGGCCCGCACCGACAATGCGCTTGGCGCGCCCGCGTTGAACGAGGCCGATCTGCGCGCGCGCCGCGCTGCCGCCCTCGAAGAAAGCGGTGACGTGGGGCTTAGCGAATATCTCGACAAGGCGGCGGGCGAGCGAATCTCGCGGGCGCTGGCCAAGGCCAAGGGCAATCGGGCCGAGGCGGCGCGCAGCCTTGGTATCGGCCGCGCGACGCTCTACCGCTTCATGCGGCGGCTGGGCAACGAATCGTTCGGCCAGGCGCGCGGCAGTGACCCCGGCGAACAGCAATAGTTCGCGCGCCAACCTGGGTGCCGCCGCAGAGGCGGTCGGCGCCGAGGTCATCACCCTTGCGCGGATCGATCGGCTGCGCCGCTCAATGCCCGGTAAGGAATCCGTGGTCGGCGAAATGATCGATCTTTTCGTCGCCGACCTTCCCGCGCGGCTCGGCGCAATTCGCGGCGCGATCGACCGCGCGGATGCGCGCGGCCTCGCGCTGCAAGCCCATGCGCTCCGCGGCAGCGCGGCCAATTTCGGCGCGGCCCGCCTCGACGAGTTGTGCGGCGCCCTGGAAACGCTCGGCACGGGCGGCGCGCTCGCCGGGGCGCGCGCGACGCTCGACGCGCTTGCCACCGAAAGCGCACGCGTGCGCGACGCGGTGCTCGCGCTCGAGTTCTGAGCTCAAGTCCTGACGTCTTCGCGCGGCGCCGGGCGCCGCGCGGGCGGCTCAGAAATCCACCGGCAGCTGGAGAAAGCTGTGATAGATGAAGTCACGATGCTCGAGCAGGATCGGCGCCGTGGCCTGCTTGATGTCCGGATCGGTGTTGGTGTACACGCGCCGGAACGCCGGCGACAGCGGACATAGCTCGTCGGGCAGCGGATTGAGCATCGCCGCAAAAGTCGCCCAATAGATATCGAGCGCGCTTAGCGAGTCACCGATGAAGAAGCGGCTGCCGCGCCCGCGCTGCTGTTCGAGCCGCGCGGTCAGCGCCTGCAGGATTCCCACCAGCCGCGCCGGTGCGGCCTCGGCAGCAGCCTTGTCATATCCGTACTTCTCAACGAGATAGGTGAAAAGCCGGCGGCCGGCTTCGTCGGGATTGCCAAGGCCCTGGCGCATGATCATCAGCCGCTTCGACCAGCCGAATCCGTTCTCGCCGCATATTTCATTGGCATAGCCGAACATCAGGGCGCGATCCTCGAGCTTGGCCGGAATCAGCGGCGGATTCGGCTGGAGCCGCTCGGCCAGGTTTAGCTGGTCGTTCCATATACTGCGTGGCCATTCCTGGTTCCAGACCATCACGGGAGCGCTCGCCTGGGAGGTCCAATCGAGCAGCGCGCGATTCGCGCCGCCCAGCTCCTGGCGCACCTTGACGTAGGGGAGTTTCTTGACGAACAGGATGCCCTTGGCCGCCTCGCTCCAGGGACCCGGCACCCCGGGCGTCAGCACAACCCTGAGCCCGCTCATCGGCCGCGCCTGCTCTACCTCGATATATTCCGCCATGATTCGGTTATCTCCTGGATGAATCGAGAGCCCTGTCGCCCCTGTCTCGTGCCTCGCGAACTGACGAAAGCGGCGCCTCTAGCATCAAGTTTGTCGCAGAAAATCGCGCGAAAAGAAAAGCCCCCGCAAGCGACGACGCGTGCGGGGGCGCAAAAGAGCGATGCCGGTCAGCTGCCGACCAGTAGTCGATGACCATCTGCGCCGAACTCGTCAACGGCAGGGTCACGGCGCTGAAGGGGTAGAACGGATGATAGCTGTACGAGACGCTGACGCTAACGACTTTACCCGGCGAATTGTTTCCGGTCGCGCCTGGGCACTGGTTGGGCGGCGCTTGAGGATTCCAGCAGGAAGTAACCGAAATCGCGCTGGGATTGATGCCCTTTGCCTCGTTGCGCACGTAGGTCTGGATCGTGTCGCCGGTTGCCGGCGATGAGCTCTTCGAGCCGTGCACGATCGCATAGCGGACGGCGTCGCGAGCGGCATTGGAGAGGAAGCTGTAGGTGTAGATGATCATGGCGAAGCTGAAGATGCCGAAAATGAGCGATATCGTCGGCAGCACGACCATCATGAACTCCGCATAGGTCTGTCCGCGCAACCACCCGCGCAGGCGGCCTCGCGGATCGATTCGGGCGCGCGATTTCATGACGTCCCCTTCTGTGCCTGGAGCACCGCGATCGAGCTCAACGGGATGGTGCTCGGAAGACCCCAGCTAATCCCCGTCTGGAAGGTTGCGCTGGTGGTCACCTTCACGAAGACCTTGGGCTCGGTGCAAGTGGAGGGCGGCGCGCTGCAGGAAACGACGCAAGGAGTGCTCTGCATGGGACTGCACTGATTGCCGTCGCACATGCAGAAATGAGTCGAGGAGGCCGTCAGCCCCGGTATATTCTTGCCGTCGCTGGTCGCCGCCGTGTTCATCCCGGTGGTATCGATGGCTTTCACATAGCTCTGCGCCCCGTACTGTACGCCGGCGCGCGCCGCGCTGGCGACGCCCATCGCCACGTAAAACACACGGGCAAACTGACAGACGACAAACAGCAGGACCACGACTAACGGCAGTGCCAGGGCCAGTTCGGTCGCGCCTTGTCCTGTGGAAAATTTCCGCCATCTAGTCACCGTATTTTCCTCCTCTATTGAACCAGAGCTGCGTCCTTGACCAGTGATCCGTTGGCGAGACAGCTGAAGTTGTTGCCCACGGTGGAATTGCCGAGGAAGCTCAGCGTGTCGGAGACCAGCAGCGTGAACATGTTGGCGCCGGTGCTCCCCGCATAGGCGAGTGGAGTAGTCGGAAAATAGATCGCGCCGCTGAAGGTCGAACTCGCGCTGCCGTTGATCGAACTTCCGTGACCGTTCGTGATCGAGCGGTCCTGGAAGAAGAGCATCCCCGCGATGTCGCCGCCCGACGCGGTGCACGGCGCGCTCAGGTTGACGGTTGCGGTGCTGTTGATTGTGACGCCGGAATAGTTTGACGCATTGTTGCCGTTGCCGTTGCCCCCTGTCAGATAAAAGGTCACGTTCGACCCGCTGACCGTGGCGCCGCCGTCGATCGTGATTCCGCCGCCGTCGATGATGTACAGGCCGGAACTAAAAGTGACCGTGTTGCCGGCGTTGATATGGATGCCTCCGCAGTACGTTTGCGGAGCGGTAATTGGCCCGCTGATATTCTGGGTGTGGTAGCTCGAACACGCACCGCTCGGGACAGTCGGCTCCGCGATGTAGGCGAGCGGATCGCCGAACTGGGCAATCCCCGTCGTCGGAGGCGTACTGCCACCACCGTTCACGGTCGTTCCTCCGGCCACGCCCACCAGCGGAGCGGTGATCGTCCCGCCGCCGCTCACGATAAGGGCTGAACCGCTGGTCGAGTTGTCATACAGACCGCAGCCCGAACTGACGCTCGCGCTGCCGCCGACGTCTATCGCCCCCGAAGCGGATGGATCGAGCGCGTAGATGCACGAGCCCGACCCCAGCGTCACAGCGGTGGCAGTGGTAGATACAGGGACAGAGTGCCATCCGAATACCCTCATAAAATAGGTCGGCTGGTTCTCCGAGACGTCCACCTGGACCGCATTGGAATTCGCCGCATACGGCCCGACGTACTACAGCGGATACGACACAGGCATCCCGGACAGACTTTTCTCCTGATCAGCATCGCCATTGCCATGCTGGTCGGAATCGCGGCCGTGGCCGTGGATGTAGGGAACTTGTGGACCACGCGGCGGCTGATGCAGAGCGCGGCGGATGCGGGGGCGGTCGCAGGTGCCGATGAAATTGCCATCGGCGGCGGCAGCTCGCAGATAACCACCGCGGCCAAGGACGCGTCGTCGCACAACGGTTTTGCCGACGGCGGCACTCGTCCCGGCACCTCGAACACCGTCGCGGTCCACAATCCGCCGAAGGGCCGCAACGTCAATGCGTCGTTTCATCGGGTCCCCCCTGCCCTCTGAGGACATTGCCGCTTAAAGCTCTCGTAAGAGAAAGAAAGCGGTTTCCATAGCCATGTCCCTGATAGTGTTGGGCAAAAACTAAACCAAGCGGCAATTACCGGTCGATTTGAGGATCCGAAGGCATAATCCGAATGTGGCATCGAAGATCAGGTAAAGATTAGCAACGGCTGCCTGCCGCACGTTCCTCGAGGCGCGGCCGATTTAATTTGCCTTTTCGCCTCGATTGCAGTTATTCAGCCCAAAGGCGCGGAGCAAATCACCTCGAGGAGAACGAACGATGAAGCAGATCATCTATGCCATGCAGTTCAAGGGGCAGGGCGGGCCGGGGCCGTCGCCGAATGTTCTCAAGGCCGCGACGAGTTCTACCAGCTGCACGTTAAGCACGACTGTCGGCGCCGAGGGCGTGCAGGGCAGCCTGCAGCCGGCCGGTAGCGGCAAGGCCTCGTTCGAATCCGAAGTGACGATTACCGGCGAGACGTCGTTCGTCGAGTCGGGCACCATCCGCTTCGGCGACGGGAATCATCGCCTGCGCTTCAGCACGGTCGGACAGGGGCATCTCGGCGACAGCCCGGAGCCGAAGGTCAAGTCGGGCGCCGTGATGTGGCGGGTCGACGGCGGCGAGGGACAGTTCGCCGGTGCCAGCGGCTATATCACGTCGAACTTCACGATGGACGACGCAGGCCGCGTGACCGACAACCAGTTCGGCGTGATCTACGTCAAATAGCGCGGGCTCCGGCCTTCTCAAACCCCGATTTTCGCATCCGCGCCGGGCGGCTCGTGCGAAACGAGCCGCATGGCGGCACGGCGCGGTGCGCCGTCTTCCCGCTATTCTTCCTGGTGGGGGTTGAGGTTCATGCAGGCGTCGAGTGCGACGGCGGCGCACTGGTCCGGCGACAGCTCCGGATGGCCGTAAATTCCGGTGACCGTGCTCTCCACCATGTTTTGGACGGCGGGATCGTTTTGCGGCGTCAGCGCCTTCAGCTTCGCGCGCATCGCATCCGCGGAAACGCCGGTATCCCGGTCCCGCGCAAATCCCTTCACGGCGTCGGCGTACTTGTTACATTGGTGCTGACGATAGGCCCGCACGAACACTCCGAAGCTGAAATAGCCGAGCAGGCCCACGACTGCGACCACGACTATTATTTTCTTCATGCTTCCTCTTCCTGACACATTCTGGAAGCCGCTGACGATCCAGGCGCGTCAGGGGGCTGGCGCGTGCGGATGTGGCGGCGCGCTCAGTGTTCGAGCAGGCGCGAGAGCGTACGCGCGGTGTAATCGACCAGCGGGATGACCCGCTCGTAATCCATCCGCACCGGGCCGACGACCGCGACGCTCCCAAGCGGCATCGCACCGCTCTGATAGGAGGCGGCGACCACGCTCAGGCTCGCCAGGCGCGCGTCGACGTTCTCCGATCCGATCGACACGGTGAGTTCGTTGCGGGCCACGCTGTGCTCGAGCAGGTCGAGCAGCGCGCTGCGGTCCTCGAGCGCATGAAGCAGTTCGCGCAGTCGGTTGTGGTCGGCGAACTCGGGCTGGTCGGCCACCTTTGCGCTGCCCTCGACGTAAACCTCAGAGGTACCGGCCCGTTCGGCCAGCGCGCCGCCGAGCGCGAGCGCCGCGCGCATGAAGCGATCGTAGCGGGCGCGATCCTCGCGCTGGCGCTCCTCGATCCACTCGCGCGCCTCCTCCAGCGTGCGCCCGTGGAGCGCCTGGTTGAGGTAGCGCGCCATGCGGTCGAGCTCCTCCTGGCCGTGGTCGGTCGCGGTCTGCACGAGCCGCTGATGCGCGCCGCCGGCGGCGGCGACGAAAATCCCCAGCACTTCGCGCTCGCGCAGATGGATGAAGCTCACGCGCTCGAGCTTGATCAGCTCGAGCCGCGGCGCCATCACCATCGCCGCCTGCCCGGTCAAGAGCGCGAGCAGGCGCGAGGTTTCGCGCATCACCTCGCCAAGCTCTCGCGGCCCGGCCGAATAGCACAGTTCGATTTGCGCGCGGTCCTGGAACCCGAGGTGCCGCACCGCCATCACATGGTCCACATAGTGGCGAAACGCGCGGTCGGTCGGGACGCGGCCGGCTGAGGTGTGGGGCTGGCGAAGATATCCCGCACTCTCCAGTTCGGCCATCAGGTTGCGCGCCATCGCGGCGCGCACGCCCAGCGGATAGCGCATCGCGATCTGTTGCGAGCCCACCGGCCCCGCGGTCGCGATGAACTCCTGCACCGTCGCGAGCAGCACTGCATGTTGGCGCTGGGATAATTCGCCCTGTGATGCTGGAGTTTCCATCCCGTCAACGACCCGTCGCCGGATACCCTCTTCGAGCGGACCCTCGTCAACCCTGACCGATCGGCAGCCGATGCTCTGCGACGATTTTGGTTCGTGCAAAGGACCCGCGCAAGGGCTGCCCGTCTGGTCATTTTAACACAGTCCGAGCTCCTGCTAGGCTCATCATCGATACGCTCTCCAGGAAGGCGCGCCTGCGGCGCAGCCAATACCAGCGATGGCGAAAAAGGCAGCCAAACCGCGGCGCTTGTACATTCCGGTCGTACCGGCCGGCGGCGCCTGGATCGAAAGCGACAGCTACGATCGCCGCGCGTGGAGCGATATCGGGCTCGGCGCGGGCGCGATCAGCGAGTTGGTCGAGGCCGGCCGCCGGCTCATTCCGCACTTCGACGCGCTGCTCGCCGATCTGTTCTCCGCACTGTTCAAATACAATCTCGTTTGGCTCAAGCCCGACGCCGTGCGCAAGAGCGCGATCCTCAACCGCACTATCCTCGAGCGCCTCGTCGCCTCGCCCGCCTTCGAGGTGCTCAAGAGCCGGACTATGCTCGAGGAAGACAAAGCCGCCATCGCGGCGCTGGCGCTCGCCGAGCAGGCGCTTGAACTGGTGCGCTCCGAGCGTCTGCTGAATCGCCGCGAACTCCTTGACCTCTGGGACCTCGATCACCAGGAAGAGGATCTCGCCCAGCGCGCCGACGAGCTCAAGGCGATAACCGAGGCGGCCGCACCGGCCGAAGGTGAAGAGGCGGCGGACGGGGAGCTGAAGAAAAAGCTCGAAAAGCTGAAAGAGGCCGCTGCGCGCGCGGCCCAGGTTTCCGAGGCGCGGCTCAATCAGAAGGCGCGGCAGGTGAGCGAACAAATCGGGCATGCCGACCATAGCGAGCTGCGCCGGCTGGAAGCGAAGACCATCGGGCTCGCGCAGGAGATCGACCGGGTCGCGCAGGACAGTCATGACTTCAGCCTCGAGTTCGGTCAGGGCGGGCGGCTCTCGGCCGGCGAGCGGCTGGAGCTCGGCCGTCACCTCGCGCGCAACCGCAAACTCGGCGAGCTAGCGCGCCTAGTCGGCCGCTTCAAGCAGGACGCGCGGGCGCTCAGGCGCAAGACGATGGAGCGCGGCGCGGCCGAGGCCTACGACATCGAGCGCGGCGCCGAGCTCGGCCGGATGATCCCGGCCGAGCTGCTCGCGATGCATCATCCGGCGCTCAAGCGCGACTTCGGCCGCCGTCTGCTCGAGGGCGAGCTGCTCCAGTACCGCCTGCGCGACGAGGAGCAGAAGGGCAAGGGCCCGATGGTCGTGTGCATCGACGTAAGCTCCTCGATGGAGGGCGACAAGGAGCTGTGGGCCAAGGCGGTGAGCCTTACCCTGATGGATATCGCGCGGCGGCAGCGGCGGCTCTTTCGCGTGGTGCTGTTTTCCTCGGGTCCTGGCAGCCTGAAGGTGCTCGATCTCAACCGGGAGCGCCGCTACCAGCCGGAACTCGGGAAGGTGATGGAGCTTGCGGAGTATTTTCCGGGCGGTGGCACCGACTTTCAGCAGCCGCTCGACGCCGCGATGGAGCTTGTCGAGCACAAGCGGCTGCGCCGCGCCGACATCGTGATCATCACCGACGGCGAGAGCCAGGTTGCGCCCGAGTGGCTCGCCGGCCTGCGCCGGCGCAAAGAGGAGCTGCAGTTTTCGATCTTCGCAGTGCTGGTCGACGTCGGTTCGAGCGAACTTTCTACGCTCGCGCAGATGAGCGATCGCGTAACCTCGGTCAAAAAACTCAGCGCCGAGGGCACCCGGGAAATTTTTCTGAAAATCTAGTCCGTCGCGCCCGCGGCGGTGCGTGATCGTGCTCGGGCCGATCAGGGCCCGGAGTCCGAGTCCGCCGGCGGAACCAGCGGCGGAGCGGGCTGCACGAAATCCGGGTTCACGTTGCAGCAGAGGACGTAGCTCGTGCCGGCGCGCGGCTCCGCCGCATAACCGTCGAGCGTGCCGTCCGCTTCGACCCGCACGGCCTCATAGCTCAGCGTTCCCGAGGCGCGCTGAGCGGTGAAGATGTAGTAGTGGCCGGTTTCGAGCGGCTCGGGCTGACCGCTGTCCGGCGTCGCCTGCACAAAATGATCGGGTAGCTTGCCGTAGGCGACCGACTTGACCGCGAACTTGTCGCCCGAGCCCAGCACCGGCAGCTTCGAGAACACGCCGGTATCCGCCTTGATCTCCCATACCGTCACTCCGCCGTCGAAAAGGATGATCGACTCCACATGTTGAGGATCGACATTTCGCGACTCGACCATCTCGGCGCCGCTGTATTTCGACACGCTGAGCGAGGCCAGATAATCGCCCTTGTGCGCGTAGGAGACCGCGACGGTGGCGCCGGGCGCCGGCGGATTAGCGTCGCTCGACGCGCCTTCGGCGCCGGGTGTGCTCTCGGCGCCGGGCGCGGCTTCAGCCGGGCTGCCCTCGGCCGACGGCGAGGCCTGGGCGGAAGCGTCGGATGAAGCCTCGGCAGAAGAGGCGGACGGTGCGCCGGACGCAGCCGGCTTGCCGCTATGGAGCATCGAGCAGGCCGCGAAGGCGAACGCCGCGCCGAAAACGATCAATCGCCATAGCGTGCGCCGCATCGCCGTTCCTTCTGCATGCAACCGCATGGTCCGGATGAGCTTTCCGCCAAAACAAAGCATCGGCTAATGGCTGAACTCGATCGGCTGTCCACAGGCATAGCCGCCGGCGTTGTAGTCGTAAACCATCCGTCCGCCATAGTCCGCGCCCTTGGCGATAAGCGCCGCCGCCAGCAGCAGCAGCGCCAGGAACGCCCCGCGTCCGCGCGCCGGCATCGGCCGCGCCGCCGCCGCCCACATCGTGAGCGCCGCGCTCAGGATGAGCACCGCGATCATTATCCGCTTATGGTACACGAGTAGCGCGGTCTTGACCGAGGGCGCCAGCATCACGCCCGGCGCGGAGTAAAGTCCGGTCGCCACCGCGGCCGCCGCGCCGAGCGTCGCGAGAACGAGCGTCCAGAGGCCGGTCCAGAGCCATGCTTCGCGGCGCGCAAGGAATCCCAGCCAGTACATCAGGGCGGCGGCGAACAGCAGCGCGATCGGGAAATGGACGATCAGCGGGTGGATGTTCTGCAGATGCTGCGCGCCGGGAAACGAAAACAGATTCGCCGCGCCGCCCAGCAGGTCGCCTACCACTGGATCATTTCACCGATTCGACGGTCAGGAAGTCGACTCCGCCCTTATTGTAGGACTTCCCGGTGACGGTGACTTCCTTCTCCATGTTCTTCAGCACGTCTTCCGGCATGCCCTCTTCGTTCTTGGGCGGGAGCAGGATGTACATCTTCTCGGTCCCCTTCTCGACCAGGCCGACCGGAATTCCCTTTTGCGCGCACTTGAGCGCGCACTGCGCGTGACCCGGCCCCTTCGCGCCGACCACGTTGTAACAGAAGGTGTCCTCGAGGCTGCCGGTAACCGTCTTTTCCGCATCCGCGGCGCTTCCCCGGCCGGCGATCCCAATGGCCAGGATCGCGCCAAGCCCCAAAAGACCAATGATGAGGATCTTTCGCATTGTGCCCTACTCCATGTTGCGTCTGCAGCTGCGCTGCCGCGCCTCCCACTATTCTCCATCCCCCGCACGCATCACAAGGGTTGCCGGCGCCGCGTGCAGGTGCACGCCTGCATGTCCGCGAAAGATTTTGGGCTGGAGGGAATAGGGGCCGCGGATCGGGGCGGCAAGCTCAGCGGCGGACCGAACGCGCCTCGACCGGGGGAGCAACGGCGCCGCCGAACTCCTCGTCCCAGCGGGCGCGCCGACGCGGACGCACCGGTCCGCCGAGCTGTTTCAGATGGCGCTCGAGCACGTCGTGCAGCTGCTGATCGAGACGTTCGAGATCGGCCTCTTCGGGAATTTTGGGCCGCTGGTGATCGTCGGAGATTCCGCGCCGCCGCCGCCCGTAAAGCTCCTGCATCCGAAGCTCCGCCTTGGCCAGCAGCGCGCGGTAGCGCTGGTCGAGCCGGCGCAGAGATTCGTTGAGGTCGGCGATCGCGATGAAGCGCCGGCGCAGCAGGAACCATTCGAGTACCGCGAGCGCGGTCACGCCGAGCAGGATCAGCGAGACGATCGCCGCGCCGTAAACGGCGCTCTTCCACCACGGCAGCATCCGCACTTCATGATTCAACTCGCGGCTGTCGGCCGTGAGCTGCTGCACCTGGGTCTTGAGGTCGCCCTGCGCCGCGGCAGCGGCGTCGGAGCGCTTTTGCAAGTCGGCAAGCTGGTCGCCGAGTTTCTGATTTTCCGCGGTCAGCTCGCGCATCCGCGCCGCGAACGGGTTGGGGATCTTGAGCGTCTGCCCAACCATCAGGGTCGAGTCGAGCGACAGGCGGTTGGCGTGCGCGATATCCTCGGCCTGAATCCCGAAGGTGGCAGCGATCGATCCGAGCGAATCGCCCGATCTCACGCTGTAGGAAAACTCTCCGGCGTGCCGGCCCGGCGCCGTCTCCTGGGCGGATTCCTGCGACGTGCCGGCGGTATCGGTCGCAACGGAAGGCGGCGCGGAAGTAACGTCCTGGACGTAGGTCTGCGCGTTGGCCGGATGCAGCGCGACGCATAAACCCGCCAGGGCCAGGACCGTAAGAAATGCGAGCCTAAATTTCATGGTCCCCATACAGATGCCATTGCGCCACGCTACGTTTAACAGCGTAAATGCAAGTAGGCGGAGATGCAAACCGGAATGTAAACGAGGTCGCCTGACATCTGCTTTATTTGGCCCATTTGCAATTTTCGCCTCTAAGCCGTCATCCTGCACCCCGCCGGCGCATCAGGACCATGTACTCCTGGTTACCCGCCGCGCGCCGTATCGGCGCCTCCATCGCCTGTGTCACTTCGAGCCCCAGCCCGGCGGCAAATTCCCGCACTTCCTCGACCGCGCGGCGGCGCATCGCCTCGTCACGGACGACTCCGCCCTTGCCCACCTTACCCTTGCCGACCTCGAACTGCGGCTTGATGAGCGCGAGGATCTCGACCGCCGGGGCGCTCAGCTCAAGCACCGGGGGGATCACGAGGCGTAGCGAAATAAAGCTTACGTCGATCGTCACGATTTCCGGCGCATAGGGAAGGCTCGAGGCTTCGACCAGACGGATATTGGTGCGGTCGAGCACGGTGACGCGCGAATCGCGGCGCAAGCGATCGGCGATTTGTCCGTACCCCACGTCGAGCGCGATGACGTGAGCCGCGCCGCGGCGCAGCAGCACGTCGGTGAAGCCGCCGGTAGAGGCGCCGACGTCCATCGCCCGCCGCCCCTCCGGATCGACGCCGAAACGATCGAGCGCGGCGGCCAGTTTGAGACCGCCGCGGCTCGCATACTCGGGCGCTTCGCCGACCAGTGCGATCGCGCTCCGCTCGTCGACGCTCTGATCGGCCTTGAGCGCGGGCTGTGAATTGACCCGCACGCGTCCGGCCATGATCAGGCGTTGTGCGCCTTCGCGGCTCGGCGCGATCCCGCGCCGCGCCATCTCGAGGTCAAGCCGCCGCCGCGTGGCCATCGGCTCCGCGCGCTTCGCTCAGAACGGCGCGTCTTCGCAAAACTATACTTCTCCGCAAAAACGGGACTTCTTACTGTAGAGTGGGCCACTGATTTGAAGTGGTCGCCTCAGCGGCCCCTCGTCAAACCGTGCGTGCAGTTTTCCCGCACACGGCTTTCCGACTGCCATTGCTCCGGCAGCATTATGCCGTGACAAGATGCCCATACCGGTCTGG
>DATJXN010000092.1 GCA_035500095.1 Candidatus Binataceae bacterium | reverse complement strand
GTGGCGTCGCCGCGGCGAGTACCACATGTACAACCCCAACACCATCGCCAAGCTCCAGCACTCCGTGCGCTCCGGCAACTACCGCCTGTTCAAGGAGTACAGCAAGCTCGTCGATGAGCAGAGCCGCTCTCTCTCGACGCTGCGCAGCCTGCTCAAGTTCAAGCACGAGCGCCCGCCCGTTCCGATCGAGGAAGTCGAGCCGGCCGCCGAGATCGTCAAGCGCTTCAAGACCGGCGCGATGTCGTTCGGATCGATCAGCAAGGAAGCGCACGAGAACCTCGCGATCGCGATGAACCGCATCGGCGGCAAGAGCAACACCGGCGAAGGCGGCGAGGATCCCGCCCGCTTCAACCGCGATCCCAATGGCGATTGGCGGCGCAGCGCGATCAAGCAGGTCGCCTCCGCGCGCTTCGGCGTGACCAGTCATTATCTCGTCAATGCCGACGAGCTGCAGATCAAAATGGCTCAGGGAGCCAAACCGGGCGAGGGCGGTCAGCTTCCCGGCCACAAGGTCGATGACTTCATCGCCAAGATTCGCTACTCGACTCCGGGCGTGGGGCTCATCTCGCCGCCGCCTCATCACGATATCTATTCCATAGAGGACCTCGCCCAGCTCATCCACGACCTCAAGAACTCCAACAACCGCGCGCGCGTCAGCGTGAAGCTGGTCGCCGAGGTTGGCGTCGGCACCATCGCCGCGGGCGTTGCCAAGGCGAAAGCCGATGTCGTCCTGATCAGCGGCTACGACGGCGGCACCGGCGCATCGCCGATCCAATCGATCAAGCACGCGGGCATCCCGTGGGAACTCGGCCTCGCCGAGACCCAGCAGATCCTGGTGCTCAACGGGCTGCGCGGACGCATCCACGTCGAAACCGACGGGCAGTTGAAGACCGGCCGTGACGTCGCGATCGCCGCTCTCCTCGGCGCGGAGGAATTCGGCTTCGCCAGCGCCGCCCTGGTCGCCTCGGGATGCATCATGATGCGCGTGTGCCATCTCAACACCTGCCCGGTCGGAATCGCGACCCAGGATCCCGAGCTGCGCAAGAAGTTCGAGGGCAAGCCCGAGCACGTCGTGAACTTCATGATGTTCATCGCGGACGAGCTGCGCGAGTACATGGCCGCGCTCGGCTTTCGCACCCTCGCTGACATGGTCGGGCACGTCGAATGCCTCGATGCGAACGAAGCGATCCAGCATTGGAAGGCGCGCAACGTCGACCTCACCCAGATTCTGCACAAACCCGATGTGGGCCCCGACGAGCCGCTGCATTGCATCGAGTCGCAGGACCACGGCCTCGACGCCGCCCTCGACAATCAGTTAATCGAACTGGCGAAAGACGCCATCGCGCACGAGAAGGCGGTCGAAATCAACCTGCCGATTCGCAACGTGAACCGCACCGTAGGGACGATGCTCTCTGCCGAAGTCTCCCGCCATCATGGCGCGGAAGGCCTGCCGCCCAACACCATCAAGGTCCACCTCCGCGGCTCCGCCGGCCAAAGCTTCGGCGCATGGCTGGCCCCCGGCATCGCTCTTCATTTGGAAGGCGACGCCAACGACTACTGCGGCAAAGGTCTCTCCGGCGGCTTTATGGCGGTACGCCCCCCAGCCGACGCGACTTTCAAAGCCGAAGAGAACATCCTGATCGGCAACGTCGCGCTTTACGGCGCAACCGGCGGCGAAGCATTCTTCCGCGGCGTCGCAGGCGAGCGCTTCGCAGTCCGCAACAGCGGCGCGCATGCGGTCGTGGAAGGCGTGGGCGACCACGGCTGCGAATACATGACCCGCGGCCTCGTAGTAGTGCTGGGCAAAACCGGCCGCAACTTCGCCGCAGGAATGTCAGGCGGCATCGCCTACGTCCTCGACGAAGACGGCTCCTTCGCCCAACGCTGCAACATGGGCATGGTAGAACTAGGCGCGGTCAACGACCCCGACGACCTCAAACAACTCCACGCCCTGATCGAGCGCCACAGGCAATACACCGGAAGCGCGGTCGCCGAACGCCTGCTGAAAGACTGGGACCGCTCAGCCAAAAAGTTTGTGAAGGTACTACCAACCGAATACCGCGCCGTCCTCGAACGCCAACACCTGGGCGCCAACAACGACATGGCCCGCCTCGCCGCGGTCTGATGGAGTTCAGCCGAGCCACGATGGTGTCATTCCGAAAATTTTTATTGAGGAATCCCGGTTTTTCGCTTGAACCATCGCGAACTATCGCACCACCGCGCGTGTTAACCCTCCGAACCGCAGCCCGAAGGGGCGCGCGTCATCGCGCGCAGCGCGCCAGCGCTCGCGAGGCGGAGCGTAAGCGGAGTCTCGCGACAAACGGGAAGTCACAAGAGGTTTGCAACGCGTGTTGACCCTCCGAACCGCAGCCCGAAGGGGCGCGCGTCATCGCGCGCAGCGCGCGAGCGCTCGCGAGGCGGAGCGTAAGCGGAGTCTCGCGACAAACAGGAAGTCACAAGAGGTTTGCAACGCGTGTTGACCCTCCGAACCGCAGCCCGAAGGGGCGCGCGTCATCGCGCGCAGCGCGCCAGCGCTCGCGAGGCGGAGCGTGAGCGGAGTCTCGCGACAATCAAAAAGAGAGAGCTAACCTAAATGGGCAAAATCACGGGCTTCATGGAGATCAAACGCGAGACGCCAAGCCGGCGCCCCGTCGCCGAGCGCCTCAAGGACTGGCGCGAGTTCGATCTCAAGATGCCCGAAGCCAACCTCCAGGCCCAGGGCGCGCGATGCATGGATTGCGGCATCCCGTTCTGCCACAAGGGCTGCCCGCTCGGGAACATCATCCCCGATTGGAACGACCTCATCTATCGCGGCCGATGGCGCGATGCGATCGATCGCCTGCACTCCACCAACAACTTCCCCGAATTCACCGGCCGCGTCTGCCCCGCACCATGCGAGGAAGCCTGCGTCCTCAACATCAACAACGACCCCGTCACCATCAAGCTGATCGAAAAGAACATCATCGATCATGCCTGGAAAGAAGGATGGGTCGCGCCGCAGCCGCCCGTGCGCAAGACCGGCAAGCGCGTCGCCGTTGTCGGCTCCGGCCCCGCGGGCCTCGCCTGCGCGCAGCAGCTCGCGCGCGCCGGCCACGCCGTCACGCTTTACGAGCGCTCCGACCGCGTCGGCGGCCTCCTGATGTACGGCATCCCCGACTTCAAACTCGAAAAACACTACGTAGAGCGCCGCGTCGAGCAGATGCAGGCCGAGGGCGTCGAAGTCGTGACAAATTGTCGAGTAGGCTTCGATATCCACGCCGACGAGATGCGCACGAAGTTCGACGCGATCTGCCTGACGATGGGCGCGACCAAGCCGCGCGACCTGCCCATCCCCGGCCGCGATCTCAAGGGCATCCACTACGCGATGGAATTCCTGCCCCAACAGAACAAGCGCAACTTCGGCGACACCATCGACCCCTCGATCTCCATCACCGCCCAGGGCAAGAAAGTCGTGATCCTCGGCGGCGGCGACACCGGCTCCGACTGCCTCGGCACCTCCAACCGCCAGGGCGCCGCCAGCGTGCATCAATTCGAACTGCTCCCCGTTCCGCCCGAGAGCCGCACAACCGAGATGCCCTGGCCGGACTGGCCGATGATCCTGCGCACCTCCAGCTCCCACGAAGAAGGTGTAATCCGCGACTGGAGCATCAACACCAAGCGCTTCCTCGGCGAGAACGGCACGGTAAAGAAGCTCCACGGCGTGAAGCTCAACTGGAAGCGCGACGGCGCGCGCATGGTGATGGAAGAAATCCCGGGCAGCGACTTCGAACTCGACTGCGACCTCGTCCTCCTCGCCCTGGGCTTCCTGGGCCCGGAACCCGAAGGCATCATCACCGAACTGGGCCTGAAGCTCGACCCGCGCAGCAACATAGCGACAGATAACTATCAGTCAAGCGACCCCAAGGTATTCGCCTCCGGCGACGCCCGCCGCGGCCAATCCCTCGTGGTATGGGCAATCTGGGAAGGCCGCGAATGCGCCCGCGCCTGCGACGCCTACCTGATGGGCGAAACATTCCTCCCCGCCAGCCCCGAACTGTAGGGAGTCTGGTTCTCTCCCGTTACTTTACGGGAGAGGAAGCCGAGCGGAGCGAGGAGGTGAGGGCTGCTCCTCTGTCCGTCATTCTGAGCGAAGCGAAGAATCTCAGCGATGCGCGCTGAGAACGAATCTATGAATTGACCACGATTCCATGTTCACCAAGACAGCCGCCTTCTACGACGCAATCTACAGCTTCAAGAACTACCCCGACGAAGCCGCCT
>DATJXN010000091.1 GCA_035500095.1 Candidatus Binataceae bacterium | reverse complement strand
CGGAGCCGGGACACAGGTTGAACATGCCGCGCAGTCGAACCATACACCCGCCGGCTACGGCCATCCGCCGGCCGGCTGCAGCCATCCGCTCGCGCAGCGCAACGCCGATCGCGATTCTCACCGACTTCGGCTACCACGATCACTACGTCGGCGCGATGAAGGGCGTGATAGCCTCGATCGCGCCCGGCGCGCCGATGATCGACATCACGCACGGCGTGCCGGCGCAATCGATCGCGGCGGGTGCGGTCGCGCTCGCGCAGAGTTGGCGGTTTTTCCCGCCGCGTACGGTCTTCCTGGCGGTGGTCGATCCCGGAGTCGGCACACCGCGGCTGCCAATCGCGATCGAGACCAATGCGGGAGCGCGTTTCGTCGGGCCGGACAACGGCGTGCTGTCGCTCGCGCTGGAGGAGGCGGGGGCGCTTCGAGCAGTGGAATTGCGCGCGGCGGACTACCGGCTCGCGCGCATCAGCAGCACGTTCCACGGACGCGACATTTTCGCACCCGCCGCGGCGCATCTATGGCGCGGCGTGAGGCTCGAAGCGCTGGGACTGCGGATGCGCCAGGGCCTTACCCGTCTCGAGCTGGCGGAGCCGCGCGAGGGCGTCGCCGAGTTGCGCGGCGAAGTGCTCTATGTTGACGGATTCGGCAACCTGGTGAGCAACATCGGGCGCGAGGCGCTTGCGCGCTTTAAGGCGCGCTTTCCCGGTATGCGGCTTTCCGTTAGGATCGGAAAGGGCGCGCCGATGGAGATACTTCGAGCGTACGGCGACGCTCGCAAAGGTGTTCCTCTCGCTACGTTTGGAAGCTTCGATCTGCTGGAGATTGCCGTGCGCGATGGCAGCGCCGCGCGCCGGTTTGCCGCCCGGCCGGGCGCGATAGTAACCGTCCGGCCGCTGCGGCGTACAGCCCCTCATGGGTCGTCTAGATAATCCAGCACCGAACAGGCACGAGCGCCATATAGCTAATGGATGATTCCACCGCACACGACGAATCGCAGGTCTTAACCGACATCCCGCGGGTCACGTCCCCTCCCGTGTACGAACCCGAAGTGGTCGCGCCCTCGCGGGCGCGGCCTATGGGCGTGACGCGAGTGCACGTCGTACTGTTCCTGCTGACGCTGCTGACCACGACGATGGCCGGGGCGGATATGGCCGGCGCGTTCGTGTCGCTGGCGCATCCGGCAACCCTGGGCAATCTCATCGCGGGGCTGTCGTTTTCGATCCCTTTGATGGCGATCCTGATGGCGCACGAGATGGGCCATTACCTGGTGGCGCAGCGCAACAACGTCGACGTGACCCCGCCGTATTTCATCCCGGCGCCGCTGCCGTCGATATTCTTCATCGGCACCTTCGGCGCGTTTATCCGCATGCGATCGCCTGCGCGCACGCGGCGCGTGATGTTCGATATCGGCGCGGCTGGGCCGTGGGCCGGGGCGGTGCTGGCGGTGCTGGCGGTCGCGATCGGACTCAAACTCTCCGAGGTTACGCCGCTCGACACGTCAGGCGGAGGGCTTCAGCTCGGCAATTCGATCCTGTTCTGGGGGCTGTCGTACGCGGTGCTGGGCGTCGATCCGAACTCGGTCAACGTCAACCTGCATCCGATCGCGTTTGCCGGATGGATCGGGCTTTTGGTGACGACGCTCAACCTGCTGCCGGTCGGCCAGCTCGACGGCGGCCACGTGGTCTATGCGCTCCTCGGGCGCTGGCATCGCACGATCGCCCGCCTGTTCATCGTGGCGTGCGTGATGATGGTGGCGGTGCCGCTGTTCATGGGCTCGGCGTACTGGGGCGGATGGCTCTTCTGGGTGGTGTTCCTGTTTTTCCTCGGTCTGGGCCATCCCGCGACGGTTGACGCGGATACGCCGCTCGATCTGCGGCGGAGAATTTTCGCCTGGGCGACGATTGCGTTGTTCATCGTAACCTTCATGCCGGTGCCGGCCTGGTACTCCGAGGGCACGCAGAATCCGCAGGAGCAGCAGCCCAAGGACAACACCTACAGCGTGGTTTACCATCGGCCGGCGCTGCCGCGGTTGCCCGCCTCTGTGCGCCTCAAGGGACTCTGAGATGGGCGCCGGCGGCGGGGGAAAGCGGCCTAGCTGGGATCAGTACTTCATGACGATCACGCAGCAGGTGGCCGAGCGCTCGACCTGCCTGCGGGCCAAGGTGGGCGCGGTAATCGTGCGCGACCGCAGTATCCTCGCCACCGGCTACAACGGATCGCCGGCCGGGATGCCGCATTGCACCGAGGTCGGATGCCTCATCTACGAATCGCGCACGCCCGATGGCGAGATCGAGCAGAACTGCTGGCGCACGATCCACGCCGAAATCAACGCGATCACGCAGGCGGCGAAGAATGGCGCCGCGATCCGCGACGCCGACATCTATGTGACTCACACCCCATGCATCCATTGCCTCAAGGTGCTCATCAACACTGGCATCCGCACCGTTTACTACGGCCGTCCTTACAAGTTGCACACGGTGGCCGAGGTGCTGAAGCATGCGGCGATAAAGCTCGTGCAGGTGGCGCCGGAGGGCGCGAATGCGCCCGCATGAGGGTGGCGCGGGCGCGGGGAGCGGCGATGCGTCGCGGCCGTGCGGAATCTGCTCGCTCATCGAGCGATGCCGCGCGGGCGCCTTTGCGGATTTTGTCGCCGAACTGCCGTATTCGTTCGTGATTCTCGGAGACGCGCAGTTCTATCGCGGCTATTGCGTGGTGCTGGCGAAGCGCCACGTCAATGAGGTTCACCTGATGCCGCCCGAGGAGGCGCGAGCGCTCTTCGACGAGACTGTGGCGGTCGGGCGCGCGATCGCGCTTGCGACCGAGCCGCTCAAGCTCAACTACGAATGCCTCGGCAATATCGAACCTCACGTTCACTGGCATGTCTTTCCGCGCGTCAAGGCGGACGCGATGCGCGCGGCGCCGGTGTGGATGCGGCCCGAGACCGAACGTAAAGTGGCGCTTGAGGATTCGGACCGACGCGCATTGATCCGCAGACTTGCAGAAGAGCTGCGCCGCCAGGTCCCCGGCACGCGACCGACAGTCTGACGATAACCTCAGACAATTTCCGATAAATTCCGCGGTTGTGAATGAAGAAGCGCGGAAGAGGGCCGGGGCTTGCATAGAAATTCAACAAGCACTTCAAAATTTCTTCGATTGACAAGCGCGGCGCTCCTGGCGGGCGCTTTCCTCGCCTCCTGTCAAAAGAGCAAAATGCCGGATGAGGGCAGCTACGCGGCGCAACTGTACGTCAAAAGATGCGGACAGTGTCATCAGCCGTACAATCCGAGTCTGATGACCTCTGCGATGTGGGCGGTGCAGGTCGATCGGATGCAGGAGCGGATGAAACAAATCGGTATTTCGCCGCTCAACGCGGACGAGCGCAAGACTATCCTGGATTACCTGAGCAGCCACGCCGGCACGCAGTAGCGGGCCCGTAGAAGATTCTGAGGGAGGGGGGGCGAATGGCAGCAACTCAGGAGTTTCGCGTCGAGGAGGAGTCCCGGCGCGACCAGTTGATCGCAATCGGCGCGAGCGCGTTTTTTCTCGTCGTCATCGTTGCCGCGCTGTGGAGGGAGCGGCAGTTCAGGACGGTTTTTGGCTTAGCGATCTCGGCCGCCGCATTGGCGTTTCTTGCCTGGACGCTGATGCGCGAACTGCAAGCCCTGCGCGGACGCAAAAAGTGGCCGGTCCTGATCGACGAAAAAGGCGTCCAGTACGCCAGTCCCGGCCAGATTGCCTGGGCCGAGATCGCCGGTCTCGAACCGCGTTACGCGCGGCAGTGCGTCGATCTCCGCGACGCTGAGGGGCGCGTTCGGGTGAGCCTTCCATACGACCTCGAGGACGCCCACGAGGTCGTTCAGTTCGTCGCGGACATGCTGTCCGATCGCTGGCCCAAGTTGCCTCTGCCGCACGTATTTGAGCGGGAACTGCCCCGGCGGATAGTGATCGCGGGAGCGGTGGTGGTCGTCGCGCTCGGGGCGGGCACCTACCTGATGCGACACCGGCCGCTGTTTCAACTCTTGTGCGCGATCGTG
Source organism: Candidatus Binataceae bacterium (assembly GCA_035500095.1). Lineage (NCBI taxonomy): Bacteria > Candidatus Binatota > Binatia (SeqCode) > Binatales (SeqCode) > Binataceae (SeqCode) > Binataceae bacterium (SeqCode). The sequence goes on along the minus strand of DATJXN010000091.1, from coordinate 11,944 downwards.
ATGCTGATGCTCCTCGGTGCGTTCGCGGTGCGGCGGCTCGGCTCGGTGCGCCGGCTGACCGTCGGCAAGCAGGACCTTACCGTGACAAAGGGGCTGCGCTCTCGCGTCTTCAATTACGCGGACATCCAGAGCGTGGGACTCGACGTCGTGGGCCGCAGCTCGGAGCGCCGTCTCGCCGTGAAAGTAACGTTCAACGACAAGAGCGCGAGCCACGTGCTGCCCTGGCGGTGCGACCCGTTCGACGTCTATGCGACGGTGAAGGCAGCCTGGGAAGGCGGCCATAAGGCGGCCGCGGCGTCCGCCACTCCCGCCGCCGCTAGATGAGCGGCCGGCGCCTGCCGCTTGGCGCTATTTCAGCAGCGGCGGCTGGCCGCCGTCGTAGATAATCCGTCCGTTGACGACCGAGGCGAAGTCGGGCAGCCGATGCGCCGTCAGCTTGCCGTCGGGCATGATGTGCTCGACGTCCCATCCTCGCAGCATCATCTGGTCAGAGACGATTCGCCGGTGGCATCGCCACCATAACCCCTCCGAGCACATGATCGCGGTGCGCGCGGCGGTTGCGATTGCCGCCAGTTCGTGGAGAGCTTCCGCGAACTCGGCGCTCTCGGCGTAATCCGCGTAGGAGCGGAACGCGGCGACCGTCCACGCCACGTGGGGCGAGTCGGCGCGCGTGCTCTTACGCCGTCCGCCGAGCCGCTTGAGCCATCGGTATTCCAGGCCGGCGCGGCCGAGCGCCTCGGCGAGGCGCTCCTGACCAAACTGGGGCCATCGGCGGGAGCCCGGAAAGGAGCGGATGTCGGCGAGTACGGCGATTCGATGCTCGCCGAGCAGTTCGAGGAAGCGCTCGATCGGATGAGTCGAATGCCCAACCGTATAAAGCATCGGGAGCCCGGTCGATCGCGAAGATTTGTCCAAGGTCGACAGGAGAAGCCACCTCCCGTCCCTTTCCGAAGTCGGTCAGGTAAGACCGGTCAGCTAAGCGCCGCGAGCGCGAGGCCGGCCGTGATCAGCGCAAAACCCGACGCTGTCGCCAGCGTCTCGCCCCATCGCGTGGCCCGTTCGATCAAAACGAAACCGGTCAGCACTGCAACCCATAAAAGGTTCATCACCCCCGCGACGAACAGCAGCGCCATCAACATCCAGCAGCATCCCACGCAAAAAGCTCCGTGACGGAGACCCATCGCGATCGCCCCCGCGCCGCCCTCGCGCCAGTGCGTCATCAGGAAGCCCACCGGCGATTGGCATTGCCGCAGACATCGGCGCTTGAGCGGCGAGAGCTGATAGGCGCCCGCAAGCGCCAGGATCACTCCGCCCATCAACGGCGCGACTCGCATCGCCCCAGTCAGCATCGCTGCCTGATCCAGCGCGGCCTGCGCGAGCGTGGCGAAGGCGCTGAACGCGGCCCACACCGCGAGGTAGCCGCCGGCGAAGAGCCACACCCGTGCGCGCGGCGCCAGGCCGCGGCCCTCACAGACGCGCGCGTACATCGTGACCATCGGCGCCGCGCTGGGCGTCATCATCGCGACCATCATCACGGTCCACATCAGGAAGGTCAGCCACAGCTGCTGCGGCGACCATGGCGAGGGCATCGTCATCCCGGGCATCCCGGCCATATTCGCCATCCCCGCCATCCCCTGCATCGAGGCGTCGCCGGCCGGCATCCGCCACAGGTATAGCCAGGCGAGCGCGGAGAGCGCGCCAAGGCCGCCCCAGATCGCCAGTTGATCGGGCAGCCTCAAGACGCGAGCAGTCCTGCGCCCGTCCGTTGTGGGGACCGCGGAAGCCATCGCAAGTCTTGAAAGCGGCGTTACACCCTCGTCCGCGCAGCCCGCGTCAGGCGTTGGACCAGTTGATCGGCGAGAAGTGGCCGTTGCGTCCACTGTTGTCGAAGCTGAGCGAATGATCCTGGTAGCGGCTCGAGGTGCCGCGCGCGGCCGCCAGACGCCCGGAATAGGGATGCGTTACGTTGTCGAGCCAAACCGTCGTACCGTCGCGTCCCGCGACGCCCTGCACGGTGACCTCGGTGATGCCTGCGATGCTGAGCTTCCGCGTGTCGCCCGACGCGCTGAATTCGATCTGCACGGTCTTGGTCGGCAGCCGATGCGCGATCATTGGAGCGAGCAGGCTCGGCGGTCCGCCCGCCTGTCCCGAGAAGATCGCTTCGAGCGCGGAGCGCTGCTCTGCGCTCGCGCGGCTATCGACGTACACTCCGCCGGTGCCGCCGCCCTGCGCCATCGGACCGGGAGTGGTAAGCGCCTGCGCCGCGTTGAGGCCGGCGAGGTCGGTCTTGCCGAAGTTGCCGCGGTCGATGTGGAAGGCGAGCACCACGTCGCAATGGCCCTCGGTAGGACGAACCTTGGCCTGGCTTAACAGACAGGGACAAAGCAGCTCGCAGTTGCAGGACTCGAAATATTCGCCCTCGATTTTCCAGCTTTCGTTAGCCATCGATGGTCGCTCCAATCGATGATGGAGATCTCGGAATCAATCCCGCGGATCATCCCCATCGCACACGCGCGATCGCGCGCGGCACGGCGAATATACACCAAAGCCGCTCGATCGCGAGAGCGCGTGCGCAAGCCGTAAGACCGATCAGCCGCCGGGCGCCGGCTGCGGAGCCTGCGTTGCGCCAGGCCCACTCGCCGTCGCCGGAGCGCTCGGCGCCGCTCCTTCGGCGACGTTCTTCAGATCCGACACTTTGATCGCGGCTTCCGACTGGTTGGCCACTGCGACCAGGAGCAGGGCGTCGGGATGGAGGTATTTTTGCGCCACCCGCTGGATGTCTTCCTTGGTCACTGCCGCAATTAGTTTCGGATATTGCTCGGCGTAGTCGAGCCCGAGGCCGTAGAGCTCGACCTGCAGGATGAAACTCGCGATCGCGCTCTGGCGGTCGAGCTTCAGCGGAAAGCTGCCGATGAGGTATTTCTTCGCCGAGGCCAGCTCGGCGTCGGACACCGGATGCTCCTGCATGTCGCGCAGCTGTTCGATGATGAGCCGCAGCGCCTCGTTGGTGCTCTTGTTCTTGGTTTGGGTATTGACGGCGAAGGAACCGGGGAATTTACCCGCGTCGAATCCGCTCGAGATTCCGTAGGCCAGCCCGTTCTTGCTGCGCACGATTTTCATCAGCCGCGAGGCGAAGCCGCCGCCGCCGAGGATGTAGTTCATCACCTGCAGCCGATAGTAGTCCGGGTTGGAGCGCGCGATTCCGCCCGAGCCCAGAATGATGGTCGCCTGCACGACACTGCGATCGACCAGCGTCGGATGAATTCCCGCGGGCACGCTCGGCCCCGGAGGCTCCGCTTGCGACGGTACCGTGCCCTTGATCGCGTCGAACGCCTTCTCCAGCTTGGCCTTGATCTCGTTGGCGTTGACGTCGCCGACTACCGCGATCACCGCGCTCCCGATCTTGTAGTGCGTGCGATAAAAGTCGCGCACGTCTGCGGGCGTGAGTTTCGCCACCGACTCCGCCGTGCCGCCCGCCGGATGCCCATAGGGCGTGTTGCCATAGAGCGCCTTGTGGAAAGTGACTCCGGCGACGTATTCCGGCTGCTCCTCCTCGGCCTTGATTCCCGCTACCCGCTCGTCCCGCTTGCGCGTGATCTCGGCGTCGCTGAGCGCCGGCTCGGTCAGCGCCGCGGCTAGCAGGACAAGCGTCTGGTCCTGGTATTTTTTGAGCGAGGTGAAACTCGCCTGCGCATAGTCGGTGCCCGCGCCGACCGAGACAGAGCTGCCCATAAAATCGACTTTCTGATTGAACTCGGTGGCGCTCAGTTCCCTGGTGCCGAGCGTCAGCGAACTCGCGGTCAGCGCGGCGAGCCCGGCCTTGCCTTCGGGGTCGCGCCGCGCGCCCGCGTCGAACGCGATCGTCATCGTCACCATCGGAAGCTGATGCTGCTCGGAAACCAGCAGTATCGCGCCGTCGGGCAGTACCGAGCGCTTGATCTCGAGCGCCGCTGCCGGGGACGCGATGGCCGCAATCATGAGAAGAGCGCCGGCCAGGACGGCGCCCAAAGCTGACTCAAAACCAGCTCCGCGCCGCCTCATCGCACCACCTCGTTCATCGGGGCGGCCGTGCGCCCCGCGCGAAACTGCATGACGCCCGGCATCATATTCGCCGCGCTGAACACGGGCGCGTGATGCACCATGCCGCCGCCGCCTCCGCCGCCCTGCTCATGCGGGAGCACTCCGGTCGGCACCAACACGCCGAGCGAGCAGTTGTTCTCGACCAGGTATTTTTTCGCCACGCGCTGCACGTCGTCCGCGGTGACCTTGTCGATGTCTTCGAGGTAGCGGTCCAACAGATGGTAGTCACCCAGCATCTCCCATACGCCGAGTTGCAGCGCCTCTTCGAAGATAGAGTCCTGGGAGAACACGAATTGCGACTGCTCGAGGTTCTTGGCCTTCTGCAATTCGTCGGCGCTGACCGGCTGGGCCTTGAGCCGTTCGATCACCCTGTTGGCCTCAGCGATGGCGTCGTCGGTCTTCACCCCGGGCCGTATCTGCGCGGACACCTCGAACAATCCGGGGTCGAACGAGGTCATGTCATAGCTCGCCGACACCTCGACCACCATCCGCTTGTCGAGCACCATCGCTCGGTACAGCCGCGAACTCTTGCCGTCGGAGAGAATTTCGGAAGCGATTTCGAGCGCGAAGGCATCCGTCTTGCCTACGCGATAGTTCGGCACGTGATAGACCTCGGTGAACGCGGGCAGGTTGGCGGCGTGGCGCAGCACGATTTTCCGCTCGCCCTGCTGGGGCGGTTCGACCTGGAAGACTGGCGGCGGCTTGGGACCGTTTTTGATCGGGCCGAAAGAGTCGGCGATTTGCTTGAGCACCTTGTCGGCGTCGAAATCGCCGACGGCCACCGCAATCGCGTTCTGCGGCGAATAGTAAACGCTGTGGTACTTGAGCGCATCGGCCAGCGTCAGGTGCTGGATATCCTGCATCCAGCCGATTACCGGCCAGTGGTAAGGATGCTCGACGAAGGCCTGCGCCTGCGTGGTCTCCGCGAGTGCGTCCTCGGGATTGTCGTCGGTGCGCATCCGCCGCTCCTCTTCCACCACCGCAAGCTCGGAGGCGAAGCCCTTGGGGTCGAAGTTTCCCATCCGGTCGGCTTCGAGGCTGATCGGCACGTCGAGATGGTCGCGATTGATAACCTCGAAATAATCGGTGAAGTCGGCGCCGGTGAACGCGTTATCCATCCCGCCGTTTTCCTGGATGATGTTGGAGAACTCCTCGGGGCCGTATTTCCTGGTGCCGCGGAACTTCAGATGTTCGACCAGGTGGGAGATGCCGGTCTGGCCGAAACTTTCGTTGCGCGAGCCGACCTTGGTGAATACGTTGAAGGTGGCCACGGGCGCCTTGTGATTCTCCAGCACCAGAACCTTGAGCCCGTTGGGCAGCGTTTCGGTCTTGACCGCGTCGGTGATGCCGGCGCGCGCGCGGGATGGGACGCCGGCCGCGATTATCGCGGCTACTCCGAGGGTTAGCGTCAGAAGTCGGAACAGCGCGGCACCGCCGAACATGCTTTTGCTTGAAATAACCATGACTCCTAGCACTTAAGACGGCGCTTGCCGCCTCGTCAAGCCGCGTTGCAGGCGGCGCGCCTGTGCCGTATCAGCAACGCCGGCGCCGCGCTGTTCGTTCCCGCTCCTGCTGCAAGGACGGCGGAAAATTAAAATTGCATAGCGGGTGCGCAATTTGTCACAATGACGCGGATGGCCCAGATTCCCGCCCAGACTCCGGCGGAAGATCGCCCGCAGGCGCTGCACGAAATCAAGGGCGTGCTCACCAAGTTCATGCGGATGCTCTATCCGCAGGAATTCCGCCTCGATTCGATCGCCAATTGCGGTCCGATGCTCGCCTTTCATTATCCGCTGCTGGCGGGCGAGATGATTCATCTGCCCGAACAGATCGACGCGCTCGGCTCGCCCGCGCTCTCTTACGACTATTACCTGGTGACGGCCGCTCAGCTCGCCGGCCGCCACGAGTTCGGAACCTTCAAGTTCTCCCTCGCCGAGCTGCCGGGATTCGAGGATCGCGGCGAGACTGGCGTGGAAGCGATCGAAAGCTTCGTCGCGTCGTTCGCCGACCCGATGCTCGGAGGCGCGTTGATGCGCCTTTGCGAAAGCGCGCGGATCGACAGCGAGATCGCGCGTCGCTACCGCGGCCTGGCGCCGCGCCTCAGCAAGCTCAACCGCGCGCTGGTCGAGCGGCTCAATCCGCGCGCGCTCAGCACGATGCTGGTGCGCGGCGCGCTCGAGATCGAATCCGCCGACGATACACCAACGCAAGCCTTTACCGGCCACGCGGCCCGATTTTTCGGGCCGCTGCGCAGGCCCGGCGCCGACGTACTGACCAGCGCGCGCCAGGCCGCGGCCATGTACGAGTGGCTGCAGGAGTTGATCGCGGCCGCGCGGCGCGCCGGCGACTCCGAAGGCCTCGACGACGAAGGCAATGCGCTGCGCAACGATCTTATCGGCAGCCTCGACAGCGCCGAGGACGGCGAGGGCGAAGGCCCCGAGGGCGACGAAGGCGACAGCGACGGCGAGACCAACCAGAACCTGCGGATGGAGGTTTCCGGCAAGCAGTCCAAGGGCCGCGGCGGCCGTCCGCTGAGTCCGGAAGAGATCCGCAAACTGCTCGAGCAGGGCGCGCAAATCAAGCCCGCCGAAGGTCAGGGCGGCGCCGAAGGCGAGGGGATGTATCTCACCCAGCTTACGGGGAAGCAGGCGCAGGACCTCGAGGAATTGCGCGAGCAGCTCGGCGAGATCGGTCCGGCCTCCAATCATGGCCGGCTCGTGCTGATGCACGGGCGCAACCAGGATTCCTACTACTCGTACGACGAATGGGACTACGTGCTGGCCGATTACCGGCGCGGATGGTGCCGGCTGCGCGAGGTCGCGATCGCCGGCGACGACAACGATTTTTTCGCCCAGACGCTCGCGCGCTACTCGGAGATGCTGCCGCAGGTGCGCCGGCACTTTCAGCGTATCCGCCCGGCTTCGTATCGGATGGTCCGCGGACTCGAGGACGGCGAGGAGCTGGACCTCGAACGCCTGGTCGAGACGCGCGTGTCGCGTTTGATGGGCGAGAGCCCGGACCCGCGCGTGTACAGCGCGCGTAAAAAGGAATCGCGCGACGTCGCCACGCTCTTCCTGCTCGACATGTCGGCCTCCACCGACGAGCCGATCCATCGTGAGGTGCGCAAGGCCGCGGCCACCGACGACGATGACCGCGCGGATGACTGGATGAAGGCCTGGCAGCGCCGCCCGCAACAAAGCCAGCGCCCGCGCCGCATCATCGACGTCAACAAGGAAGCCCTGGTCATCATGGCCGAGGCGCTCGAGGAAATCGGCGATTCCTACGCGATCATGGGATTTTCCGGCCACGGGCGCGACAACGTCGAGTTCTACGTGATCAAGGAATTCGGCCAGGGACTGAGCGACGAGGTCAAGGCGCGCGTCGGCGCGGTCGAGCCCAAGCGTTCGACCCGGATGGGCGCAGCGATTCGTCACGTGCGCGAGAAATTCAAGGACGTAAGCTCGCGCGCCAAGCACGTCATCCTGCTGAGCGACGGCTTTCCGCAGGACTTCGATTACGGCCACGACCGGCGCTCCAACGCCTACGGTATTCAGGACACGATGGTGGCGCTGAAGGAACTCGAGATGGCGGGCGTGCTGCCGTTCTGTATCACGGTCGATCGCACCGGCCACGATTACCTGCGCCAGATGTGCGCGCCCTCGCGTTACCTCGTGATCGAGGACATCACTTCGCTACCGCGCGTGCTGCCGAAGATCTACGAGCAGGTGGTGCGCTGGTAGGAAGCGCCGGCTCTCCCGGTCCTCCTCGCGATCTAAGCTTCCGCGATTTAAGCTTCGGGAATACTGCCGCTATCGACGCGGCTGCGTGCTCATCAGCCGCGTCCGCAGCCTCGCGTCCGACGCCGCGCCGGACGATCGGGGGTCAGCGTATTTGACATCGAACTCACGTTGGCGTGGATGCGATGCCTAAGATCGATTAGGGATTGATGGCTTTGAAGAACCTGCCTGTGGATAGCGTCTTCGTATCCACGAACGTTCTTCTTGCGGGCCCCGTTCGGTATTCGTTTTATCCGAGTTACGACAGCGCACCTAGAGTCGTACGCGCTCTTCACGTGAATCGTCGTATCGTTGCGCGGTGCCGGTACGCATCTTGCTGTTCAACAAGTTGCCGAGCCGAGCTCTTCGCCTGTCCGCGCAAAACAGAAAGTCACGCATAAGTAGGTCCCGCCGGAGATTCTGGAATGCGTAAGATATTCATGTTCGACTTGCTACTCGCAGCTGCACTTTTTTCGGGTTGCGCGGCATTAACTTCGCTCGGCGGCGGAGGCTCAGCCTCTGGAGCCTCAGGCACAACGGAAACGCTTGCGATGGCGAGCGCACCGGGACCCTCGCCATTTAACTTCGTCGGGCGTTCGACCAAGTTCATGCTTGTCAGTCCATCGGCTCTTTTGGTCGAAAGCCCCGACGTCGAAAAGTCTATCGTCCAGGAGCAGTGCATGTTTCACAGCGCCGACCCGCCATTTCTAGTCCCGGCCTTCCGTCAGAAGTGGATGTTCGTCGGACGTATGAATCAGGGTCCTACGATTCAAGCGCTTTCATACAGGACCATCCTGACCCTTGGCTTGAGCGGTCCGCAACAACTGAATGCCTGGCCGGTGAGCCTCGTTTCGCTTAGCGATTTCTCCGACGATTATCTAGCTGAGCGTTTACAGGTCATTGGTAAGGCACAACCCGACGTGCGCACCGACATTCTGGCCGAGTATCTTGCCGATGCAAGAAATATCAGGGACAGCACCAACTCGCTCATAAAGAGTTACAATCCCGCAATCGAATGTGGCACCCGCCATTAAGCTCGATCAATTCCAAGGCTCAACGAGCAGTCCAGGTTTAGATCGAGAAGGTCGCCGCCATGCCCCGTCCGGTTATCAAACGGGGTCTTCACGAAGTAGGAGATGCGGCGAGGAAGCTCGTACTTGCCGTTATATGCTCCGAGCCGGCTCTTCTAGGAACTGGCCGAGATGCGGAGGTCGTGTCCGGTCATCTCGGACGGCGCTTCGATGCCAAGGATGCCTAGGAGCGTCGGGGCGACATCGGCAAGCGTGCCGCCGGAGCGCAGCTTTCCCTTGTAGGACGGGTCGAACAGGATCAGCGGCACCGGGAAAGTGGTATGCGCGGTGTGCGCCTGGCCGGTTTTGGGGTCGGCCATGAATTCGGCGTTGCCATGGTCGGCGGTTATCAGCGCGACGCCGTGCGCGCGTTCGACCGCGTCGATAACCCGGGCGAGCGCGGCGTCGGTCGTTTCGATCGCCTTCACCGTCGCTTCGAGCTTGCCCGTGTGGCCGACCATGTCCGGGTTGGCGAAGTTCATCACCACCGCGCCGAACTTGCCGCGGGTGATTTCCGCCGCCGCGCGTTCGGCGATCGTCTCGGCGCGCATCGCGGGTTCGAGGTCGTAGGTCGCCACTTTGGACGACGGAATCAGCACGCGCTCCTCGAGCGGGAATGGCTTCTCGGTGCCCCCATTGAGAAAGTAGGTAACGTGAGCGTATTTTTCGGTCTCCGCGATGCGCAGGTTGCGGACACCGGCGCGCGCCAGCACCTCGGCGAGCGTGTTCTTCACGTCCTCGGGGCCGAAGGCGAGCGGCAATCCGAAACTGCGGTCGTACTCGCTCATGCATACATAGCCGACGCGCGGGAAGCGCGGACGGGCGAAGCCGTCGAAGCGCTCCAGCGCGAGCGCGGCGGTCAGTTCGCGCGCGCGATCGGCGCGAAAGTTGAAGCAGATCACCTGGTCGCCGTCTTCGAGCGGAGCACCGCCGGCGATCACGCGCGGCTCGACGAACTCGTCCGACTGCTCGGCGGCGTAGGCGTGTTCCACCGCCGCATGCGCGCTCTTTTCGGCGATTCCCTCGCCCAGCACGATCGCGCGCCAGGCGCGCTCCACGCGCTCCCATCGCTTGTCGCGGTCCATCGCAAAGTAGCGCCCGCCCACCGTCGCCGTCCTGCCGCATCCAAGCGCCTTGAGCTTCGCCTCGAGCGCATCGATGTAGGGCAGCGCGGAGCGCGGTGGCGTATCGCGCCCGTCGAGGACCGCATGCACGGCGATTCGGCCGAGGCCTTCGCGGGCCGCGAGTTCAAGCAGCGCGAAAAGATGATCGATATGACTGTGCACGCTTGCGTCGGAAAGCAGGCCCCATAGATGAAGCGTGCGGCCGCGCTCCTTCGCGCGATGAATCGCGCCGAGCAGGGCCTCATTGCGGGAGAAGGCCCCCGTTTCGATCGCCTTGGCGATACGCATCACGTCCTGGTAAATCACGCGGCCGGCGCCGATCGTCAGGTGGCCGACCTCGGAGTTGCCCATCACGCCCGGCGCGAGGCCGACCGCCTCGCCCGAAGCTTCGAGTTCGCTATGCGCCTGCGAGCGATACAGACGATCCATCGTGGGCGTCCGCGCCATCGCGATCGCATTGGCCTCGCGCTCGGCGCGCAAGCCCCATCCATCGAAAATTACCAGCACCGCGACCGGTGGTCGGCCCGCCGTATTGCTCACCGCCCGCTCCCGTCGCGGCGAAACGCCGCCGCTCCCGGCCATGAGGCACGCGCGCCGAGTTCCTCGGCGATGCGCAGCAGGCGATTGTACTTGGCCGTCCGCTCGCCGCGGCTCATCGAGCCGGTCTTGATCTGTCCGGCGCCGGTCGCAACCGCAAGGTCGGCGATCGTGGTGTCTTCGGTCTCGCCCGAGCGATGCGATACGACGCAGGTGAAGCCGGCGGCGCGCGCCATCTCGATCGTCGTCAGCGTTTCGGTGAGCGTGCCGATCTGGTTGAGCTTGATCAGAATCGAGTTGCCCGCGTGCTCGCGGATACCGCGTTCGAGCCGCTTCGGATTGGTCACGAAGAGGTCGTCGCCGACGAGCTGCACGCGTGCGCCCAATTCCCGCGTTAGCGTCTGCCAGCCCGCCCAGTCGTCCTCGGCGAGTCCATCCTCGATCGAAACGATCGGATAGCGGCCGATCCAGTCGCTCCACAGACGCACCATCTGTTCCGAGTCGCGCGCCTGCTTGTCCGAACGCGCGAAGACGTAGCGGCCGTCTTCGTAAAACTCGCTCGAGGCGGGGTCGAGCGCCAGCGCGACGTCGGCGCCGGGACGATAACCGGCCTTGGCGATCGCTTCGAGGATAACCTCGATCGGCTCTTCGTTGTTGCGCAGGTTGGGCGCGAAGCCGCCCTCGTCGCCGACGTTGGTCGACTGTCCGCGCTTCTTGAGCACGGCCGCGAGCGCGTGGAACACTTCCGCGCCCATCCGGATCGACTCGGCGAAGATGGGCGCGCCGAGCGGCACGATCATGAACTCCTGCATGTCGACGCTCGAGTCGGCGTGCTTGCCGCCGTTCAGCACGTTCATCATCGGCACCGGCATGATGCTCGCCGCCGGGTTGAGGTAGCGGTAGAGCGGAGCGCCGGCCGCCGAGGCGGCGGCGTGCGCGGCGGCGAGCGAGACACCGAGCATCGCGTTGGCGCCGAGAGCCGATTTGTTTTCGGTGCCGTCGAGCGCGATTAGCCGCTCGTCGAGCGCGCGCTGCGCGGCGGCGTCAGCGCCGCGCAGCGCGCCGGCGATGGGGCCGTTGACGTTGGCGACCGCGCGCGTGACGCCCTTGCCGCCGAAGCGGTGCGGATCGCCGTCGCGCAGTTCCAGCGCCTCGTGGACGCCGGTTGACGCGCCCGAAGGCACGGCGGCGCGGCCGAGCGCGCCGCCGCCAAGCCTAACGTCCACCTCGAGGGTGGGGTTGCCGCGCGAATCGATAATTTCGCGGGCGCGAATTTCAGCAATGTTGGTTGCGGACATCGGAACAGCGCCTCGTGCTCAGAGCAAAGCAGGAAATGCGATGAGGCGAAAGCGTGGCG
>DATJXN010000090.1 GCA_035500095.1 Candidatus Binataceae bacterium | reverse complement strand
CTCAAGCGGCGGATCGCGCGCCTGCACGGCCTCGCCAAAGAGGCGGGACGCGACCCGCGCGATATCGAGCTCAGCGGACTGACCCTGGTTACGGTTTCAAAGGACAAGCATCGCGTGGATGCGGCGGTCGCGGAGGTAGCGTAAAGGTTCGGCTTTCCCGATGCGGAGGCGGCGCGGCGCGCGCCTTCGATCCTGGGCGGCACGCCCGACGAACTCCGGCGCGAGATCCGCTCGCGGATCGAAGAAATCGGCGTCACCTATCTCGTCGTGCTGCCCGACTCCGAGGACTCGCACGATCTCTTTGCGCGCGAGGTCATGCCCGAGTTTCTCGGCTGAGCTTGAACCCTAGGCTTGAAGACGATTACAAAACTCCGCACGCGGCCGCTCGGCCGCGGGCGGAGCGCACGGGGCTAAAGGAGCTGACGGTTGCGTCGCCGGATCATCCGGCAGTCCATCACGACTGCGAGCGCCAGACCAAACGCAGCCCGCCTCGCCAAAGGAGTGGCCGGCCGCAGCGCTAGTGACCTTCCGGCGTGGTGATCTTGAACGTAAGTACGGCGTTGGTTGTCCCCGTGGTCGCGTTGCTCAGATTGGTGACGCTCGCCTTGCCGTGAGTCGGCACCAGGCCGGGATTGGTCGAGCCGGTAATGGTCTGAGGATAGGTGGTGGCGGTCTGAGTGGGCCCGGTCGTGTCGAACGCGCCCCTGCCGTCGATTCGGAAATGCCACACCACGTAGAATCCGTCGGCCGGGTTGGACGGCGTCGATACTGGCAGACCGGCGACCGCGCCGCCCAAGGTGAAAAAGGTTCCCACCGTCGCCTTCCCGATCGTCGCGGTTGAACAGTCACTCGCGGCTGATACATCGGTGCCGCCGGGATAAATCGGTGCCGCTCCGACGAAGAACGTATTTGTGGTGGAAAATCGCGCGTCCTTGGTCGTGTCCACGCAGACGACCCAACTCCTGGCCATCGCGGGCATCGCGGTCACCAGCACCATCGCGACGGCCAGTCCATGCCTGATAAAGCCCTTCATGCCAGTCCTCCTCCAACGTGTTATGAGCGGCTGCTTGGGCAGATAACGCCTGTAAGGCATGGAAGGTTCCCCAACGGCCGCGCACTAGGTCTGGCCGCTCGTGCGATACGTGATCACCTGACAAGTAGAGCTCGGTGAGGGGAAGGGGCGGGTGGCTGCCGGGCGGGGCCGGAGAGACGACCCGGGGCACAGAGTGATCTACAATGTCTTCAGAAAAGCAACCAGGTCGCGCTTTTGTTGAAGAGTCAGGCCTATAGCAAAACGGTGGTCGTAAAAATTGACGACATCCATCAGGGTATTCGCCGAGCCATCATGAAAATACGGCGGGCGGGCGGCCAGTCCGCGCAAGGTAGGAACTTTGAACTTTCCGATGTCGGCGCATTGGCCGGTTATCGCTGCGCGCCCTGGATCGGTGAGCGCAAAGCTTGCGCCAGCAAGCGGCCCTGAATGACAGCTCAAGCTGAACCGAGGAAGGCCTCGCGTGCCCAGTTCAGACACACCGGTATCAAGCGGCAGATCGGTCGAATGGTTCCCGACGCCGGGCGTATCGTGGCAAAATGAGCATGCCCCGGCGATCCTTTGCAGCCCTAGCGCATCGTTCAGCCCGGCCACGCCGCTTATCGTAATCAATTTCTCATTGAAGACGCGCTCTCCGCGAATTACGGCCTGTCGAGCAGGCGTTAGAGCGGTGTGAGGCGCCTGCAACCAGGGCTCATACAGGACGAAAACATCGGGATCGAACAACGCACCGGTTGGGTTGCCGCCGAATGGATCGTTGATGCCCACCAGGAATTGCTGGTCGGAAACAGCGACCGGCCCGGCGGTCGCGCCCCAAGCGCGCAGAGAACCGGCAGCGCGATCGAACACTTGCGCCGTGTAGTTTGCAGTCTCGAAGCCTACAATCTGATCGAGCTGATCCTCGCTCGGCGACGTCTTCGGCCGTTCATGCTGCAGCGCGGCATTGAGCGCCTGGGTGCGCAGGTCCGGCTCGCGGCCATCCCACGTTATCGAAGTCAAAAACACTAAATTGGTCACCGGCAATGGCCGGCGATATACGGAAATTACGCCGGAACCCTGCGAATCAAGTTGAGAGCAGCCGTAAGGATCGATCATGTCAGTGATCGAAAATTCGGCGGACGCCGGCAAACTTAACGGTATTCGAATGAGCCCGCGATTGAGCAGGAGCGCATACGCAGTTCGCATTGCCGCCACCGAAGATATGTCGTCAGTGGGGCACGTGGCGCCGTCGATCGGTCGAAACAGCGGATCACTCCCGAGCGTCTCTGCAAATCGTTCATGGATGTGAGCTGGTGTTATCGACCAGCCGTCGCTTGCGCGATGGCAGGTATTGCAAGTACGGCCGTTGCTACCCAGCTGCTGGAAAAATGGATTGTTGCCATCCCTGCCAGTAGGACGGTAGGTGGCGATCCGTCCCGAGGTATCATCAGCCTCGAACAGAATCCCGTTAGTGCCGCCGGCCATGGCTGCTGCGCATGGAAACAGTGCAAGTAAACAGATGACGGCCGGACCGAAGGCCTTGGTCAACACCTTCGGGCGTTCGGTCCTGGCCGTCACAGGCGGGCATCCGGTTTCCAATTACGGCGTAGGTGTCGGCGTCGTCGTGGGACAAGGATTCCCTGACGAATCGACCAGATGCGGGAAGTTGCCCGAGGTGCCTGTCGGCGTCAGAACATTCGGTTTCAAAACCACTCCGGTTGCCACATTCTTGAGCAGGTTGAGGTCGGCCGGATACTGCTGGTTGTACGTAGGATAAGGTACGCAGGTCATTCCTACTTTGGTCGGGTCGTACGCGTAGACATCCGGGTTGACCTGCACCATGTACAACTCGCATCCGCCGGCTGGGCAGGAGTAAAAGCTGTATCCGGCGCTGAAGTCAGGGCATGCGGGATCGGGATTCGCGCCGTCGCAATCGCCCAGCGGTGAAGGTCCGCCTCCGGTGCCTCCGGATTGAATCTTGTAGCTGGGGTCTCCGTTCGGGTTTACCTGTTCAACGTCCAAGAACAGAAGTCCCGTGGTCTGATCGTAAAAATAGGTGGATGGAGTCAAAGCACCGATCGAGCTGACCTGAGTGAGCAGGGTCGGGGTCGGCGGAATATCGTCGCTCTTGGACGCATCCAGCGACGGATCAAGACATAGCGCGAGGTTCGGGAAGTTCCACCCAGACGGATAGCCATACTGATTATCCAGGCCGTTACACACGGTATAGTTCGTGAAGTATGGCGCCAGAGCGGCAAGACTGGTTGATCCGGGTCCAGCAAGAGTCTTTACTCCCTTGGATACCGTGAAGACGCCGGAACAGTCTCCACCCGGACACTGATATGGACCCTGGTCTGTGGTGTAACAGATGCCGATGCGGGTCTGGAAAGGCGTGGTAGACGCATCCGTATAGGTGATTGAAACGAAGGGCGGCATCTCGTACTGGGCCTGCACCGTGTAACCGAGTCCGTTCATCACCTTGGGCTCGTAAATGCCGTTGCCATTTCGCCCATTCAACGACATCGACTGATGCTGACCGTAGTCCTGCTGATCCTTCGTCAGGGTAATCACATTCGAGTTAGTGCACGGGCCACTATAGCTACCCGCTTCCAGCGCGCACGGAACCGCAGAGAACTCAAGGGTGGCGTAGTCATTTGGGCTCATCTGGGCACTCGGCCGGCCCTCGTAGTGAGCATCCTGTGCGCCTTCCGCGTAGCACTCATCGACCGTATTCATCGCGTTGTTCGTCGTGTCGGCGACCGCCAGAAAGGGCAGGTTGTTGAGCGAAATCGGAAATTTCCCCCAAATGGGAGTTCCTGCCTGGTCAACTACCTGGTATCCGCTGAGAGTCGCGTCGTGATCGCGGATTACAGTGTTCTTGTCGCCATCCTGGAAATTTACCTGAGTACTGCTCACGCAGGTTACGCCTACTTCCTGAGTATAGACTTCATGGCGAAGATCGACGTTCACAAACGACAAGTTGTCAGTGTATTGGGTCGGCGGATATGAGTTAACATTGGCCTGAAACCATCCCATCGCGGCGTCCCCTTCGTACGTGAAGGCAGTATTAGAATCGCAAGGCATTTTCTCGATGGCGGTGTAGGCCGACAGAAACTTTGCGTCTTTTTTAGTGAGTAGCGGAGACGGGTTGATCAGGAAATTTATGAAACGGGAATTCTCGATCCGTGCCGGCCCATCATAAAACATATACCCGAGCTGATTCCGTTTGGGATCGGGATAGCCGATGCCAAGTCCCGCGGCGCCAGGCGTTTCAGCACAGACGGGCGGCGGTGGCGCGGTGTCGCCGTGTGGGATCACGCCATCGGTGTAATAGGGGCACGGCCCGAAGCGCTCGGGATTATTCATGCTCTCTCCGACAAAGACGCCGTGCGAAATCTGGGACCATTCGCCGGGCGGCGAACCCTCAGTGCCTCCGGCAGAAACTAGGCTCGCACCCTGAACATTTCCGGCCAAGCGTACGTTGGTAAGCGAATACCAATTGGGCCGCACCCAGATTCCCGCGTAACGATTGCGCGTCGCCGTGATTCCGTCGAAATGCGCGATCAGATCGAGTTGCTGCGAGTTCTGCGGTGTGTAGTTGGCGCCCTGGGAGAGCTGGGCCGGAGTATTCAGGCCGTAATAGCATCCGTGTGCGCGGTTGTTAGTGAAGCCCACCAGCGAACCATGCTGCATTATACCAAGCGGGACTGTCGCATTGCCTGGCGTAAGATCGTACCAGAAACCTATGCCCTGGTCCTGGCATCCCGCGATCGAATTCGCTTGAAAATAGTTCGCGGGGTTCGTAATCCAGAAACCAGCGGAGGTGTACGATTCAGATTGGACTGCCGGTAACGATTGATCGTCGGTAAATGTTATGTTCAATCCGTCGTAGCAGTTGTAAGTGCCGGAGAAAACACCGGGTTGATGGCATTTGGCGCTGGGCTGATTGGTCAGGTTGTCCCCCGCCCACCAAAGCTGATATGGCGGCGGGGCGTTGCCGTCGGGATTGAGCGTGAAGGCATTGCTCATGGCTCCCACGCCGAGATTATGGATGAAGCTGAGGTTTTGCTCCGCTCCGGTGCGAAGATAGAACATATTGCCGACAATTCGCGCGCAGACGTTGTCATTGATGGTTATCGGGTTACCGGGGGTGCCAGCCAGTCCAGCGAGCGCGATGCACTTGTTGTATGAATGATGGATGCTGTTGCTGGAGATGATCGGTGGGTTGGTGCCTGTGCCTTGAAAGTAGACTGGAAACTGGCCGTCTTCGTCACCGCCGAATTTTTCGATTTCAACGCCCGCTATCTCTGCGGTAGCGAATTCTGATTCGAGCAATACTTCGCCGCCCCAATGCAGGCCTGCCGGGGGCGGATTGACCAGCGCCCATTCACCTTTGGTCGACTGATACGGATTAGGCGTGATCGAGGTGAGATGGATGTTTCGCGTAAGCAGCCCTACTTCGGCTCGCTCATCAACGCCGTAGTTTTTCGCTTTGCCGTCGTTGAAGCTCTTCGCCGACGGACCACAATAGACATCGCCCGGGTTGCAAGTGGGCGACTTGCCGCCGTAGTGATATTCGACCAGGGACTGATTGAGCGTGATAGCAGTATGTCCGGTCACGCTGTTGGGCATGACGCTTTGGATTTGAACGATTTCCCCAGAATCAGGTGAGAAGTCGGTTCCCGCGACCACGATCCAATCGCCGACATGCCAGTCCACAATCTTGTCGATCATCAGAGCGTTAGCTGCCTCGGTCACAGGCGCCGCAACCCCCTTGGCTGCGCTAAAGCTCTCAGGGCCGGCCGGCTCAGCCAGATGAGCCCAGCTCACGTGATTAGTGAAGGCGGTGTTGCCATGGCGACCCCACATACGCAGCGTCCCGCCCGCTTTCACATCGATTCCCTTGACGGCACCCTCGGAACCGGTGAAATAGAGATTTATCTGGTTTTGCTTCGATATCGCGCAGCCTTGTGCGCCGATCTGGAGGGTCCCACCGTTCTCCACAACTATGCTTCCGACATGAACCTGATAGCTCTGATCAAGAAACACCAGCGTGCCGCCGCTTTGAATTGTGATGGTCGATAGATCCGCAGCGTAGTAGAGTCCCTCATGTTGTTTTTGACTCACGTAGGCGTAGGTGCAGTCGGTTCCGCCAACCGTCCCGCCTATCACCGCGCTACCGCCGCTGACACAATTCGCCAGCTTGGTCCAGGGATGGCCGGGCTGCGCTGGGAGTCCGGCGGCATTCTGGATAGGACAGATCTGTGCCGCAGCGATCGCCGGAACTATAAAAACCGCCGCTAGCAAACAGACCACACGCAGAATGGTTCTCTTGCCAGTCGAAAATAAAGCGCGACCGCCTCGGACAACGCGCGATGCTAAGTGCGATGCCTCATCAGCGTTGAAATCGAACATGTTACCCCTCCCCACCGCCCGGGACATTTCCTGTGCGGAAGTCTGTTCTTCTATGAGCGTCCAGTGGTTTCTCCGTAGTCCCCGCCACGCCGTCGATGCGGGTAGCAACCTTCGTTCCCACGCCGAAGCAATCGCTTACGCACACCATGTAGTGCCTAGAGAATCTTTATCTGCCAAGAAAAAGAAGCTGTGTGCAAAGACGCGTGACAAAACGCCACAACTAATCGCGTGGAGCAATCTCACGCCGGCTGGGCGACCTCACTCACACAGCGCTCAAGCCAAGACCTGGTTGGCGTGCTGTTCGTAAAGGATTTGGCTCCGCCGGAGTATCGCGGGCGAATGTGGGCAGGTCGTCGGCTATGGTGCGTCGGAATATCGTGCGGGAGGGACTACTGGCTTCCCCAATAGCTTTTGATTCGGATCCGAAGGGTACATCCCGATTTTGCGCACGACCGCGGGCCTTGGGTCTGTGGTGAATACGGAACCAACCTAGCCTGTCTAGTGCATGCGGCCTTCTACAGGACGATTTTTCTGTTTAAAATTCACGGCCACATGGAATCAAGCGACTTTTGATTACGAGAAATCGATCCAGTTAGCATATCTAAATTCTTGCGAGTTCTGAAGAGTTAGCAACCGCCCGGCGTCAGCCAGATCCTGGGCTCCAACGGCCTAGTCAGCGAAATTAAATGAGTAACAAAGTCGAATCGACCGCCGATCATCTGACGCCCGCCGAGAAGTCGATGATGCGGCGGCTGACCGAGGTCTTGCAGTTTGCCGATTTTATGGCCCTGCTGATGGTGGCAGCGACAGCGTTCAGCGCGTACGCGGCGTGGCGGACGGCGCAGGTAACCTCGCACATCTTCGCGCTCGAGGAGCGCCCGTTTGTCGGTATCGAGAACGTCACCTTCGAGCAGGGCGACACGCCCAATCCGCGGGCCGTGATCCAATATCGCAACTTCGGTAAAATTCCGGCGAGCGGCGCGATCCTTACGGTAACCGCGCTGGCGGAGGGCAAGCGCCTCGCCGATACGCCCGGCGAGATGTCCTCGACGTCGCCGGGGATGCTTTCGCCCGGCGTGCCGCACTTTTTCTATACCTACTTTCCGCCGGATACGTACAAAGCCGTCGTCGCGGGGAAGGAGACCCTGATGATCGACGTGCACGCGGAGTACAAGGGCACGAGCGGAGACATCTTCTGCTATAGCGAGCGCGTCGTCTTCGACTATCGGTCGGCAAGTTTCAGGCCGGCCGGCGGAACCGATAGCTGCCGGGGTTCCGACATCTTTTGATTGGACGTGCGGGATGATGACGAGCCGGATGAGGATTTGCGCGCCGCGCCGCCATCTGGCAATTCTCGAATCGGGTGAATGGCGATGCGCTGTCCAATTTGCAAGCAGCCTGCGGAGATGAGGCCGGCCAACCGCTTCCGCCCGTTCTGCTCGGAGCGATGCCAGATGCTTGACCTCGGCAAGTGGGCGGGAGAGGACTATCGCGTCGCAGGCAACAAGGTCGAGGATCGCGAGCATCCTGACGACCTGAAGAAGAAATTCCTCAATTGAGCATCCAATCCGATGCTCCGGCCGAGGCTACGGCGCCGGCCCGGATCCATCCAAGCGCGGTGGTTGGGCCCGAGGTCGTGCTTGCGCCGGGCGTCGAGATCGGAGCGTTTTGCCTGCTCGACGGCGCGATCCGGATCGGCGCGCGCACCCGGCTTATCGGCCACGTTACGGTCCTCGGCGAGGTCGAGATGGGCGAGGCCAACGTGCTGCATCCCAACGCGGTGATCGGCGGCGAGCCGCAGGACCTTGCCTATAGCGGCGCTCCGCGCCGCGTGCGGATCGGCGCGCGCAACGTCTTTCGCGAAGGCGTGACCGTCCATCGCGGCAGCGAGCGCGGCGACATCACGATCATCGGCGACGACAACTTCCTGATGCAGAACGCGCACGTTGCGCACGACTGCCGCGTCGGCAACTCGACGATCATCGCGGGCGGCGCATTGCTCGCGGGATGGGCCGAAGTCGGCGAGCGGGCGCTGGTTTCGGGCAACTGCGTGGTGCATCAGTTCGTCAGGATCGGGCGGCTCGCGATGATGCGCGGGATGAGCCGCACCAGCCGCGACATCCCGCCTTTTTGCCTCGCCGACGGGACTCACACGCTGCGCGGAATAAACGTCGTCGGGCTGAGGCGCGCGGGAATCGATGCGCGCGCGATCTCCGCCCTTCGCCGCGCCTTCAAGACCCTGTTCGGCGAGCGGCGCAATCTCAAGCTGGCGCTTGCGGAGCTGGCAGCGGCGGGCCCGATGACGCCCGAAGTGGCCGAGATGGTCGAGTTCATCCGCGCCTCGCGCCGCGGCGTCGCCTTCGGCCCGCGCAGCGCTGACGATGCGGGATCCGACGGCGCAGCGGAATGAGCGCTGCTTTCAGCTATGTGAGCGATGCCGTCGATGAGTCGGAGAGCTTGCCCGCGACCCTTGCGCCTACACCCACAGCGTTGCGATTACGCCGATATGATCCGACGGCCAAAGCCACGTGCCGTCGCTCTGGCGATGCGGCCGGTCGGCGAACAACGCGACTTCGCTTACTTCGGGCGCGCGGCGGCCTGCCGGACGCATCATCAGGTAGTCGATGCGCTGATTGTGCGATGCATGCTCGGCATTCAGCTCGAGATCATCGCGATCGTTGGTGTAGCCGGGGCCGCTGCCGAAGGCTTCGTGCAGATCGATGAAGCCGGCGCGGCTCAATTCAGCGATCGTCTCCGACCCGGGAACGTCATTGAAGTCGCCCGCAAGGATCAGCGTGCTGTCCGTATCGCCTTCGGCCGGGGCCCATGCGGCGAGCTCGCGCGCCTGCATCGTCCGCACCGCGGCGCCGCCGACAGCTTCCGCTCGGTCCGTCAGATGCGAGACAGCTATGTCGACACTGGCGCCGTTCTCCAGCCGAAACCGCCGGCGCAACGCGACACGGTCATCCGGCAGGCGGTAGCGATGTCCGGCCACCTCGGTCGCTAGCTCGACCTGCGCCGCATACTTGAGCGTCTTGGCCGGGCCTGCCGGCGCCACGCGGCTCAGCAGCGCGACGCCCTCATCGAAGGAAAACTCACCCTCGCCGGCGCCGTCGGCCGCCACGTAATCGAGCCTGTAGGACTCTCCGCCGCAGAGCTGATTAACACGGTCGCGGATTTTCGCCCCGATATCCCCCGTGCTCGTTGCGCGCAGCACCTCCTGGAGTGCGGCGACGTGCGGACGGCGCGCCGCGATAGCCTCGGCGATAAGCTCGCAGCGGCGCTCCAGGTGGCGGTATGCCGGCAGGTCATGGAAGATGTTCAGCGTGAGAATGGTGAATTCGCTGCGATGCATAGGCTCGCGATCCTCCTTGCGCGCCGCGGAATCTGTGCCGGTTTGTCTGCCTGCGGACGCTGCTGAGATGGCGGATCTCCCGCGCCCGGCGGCGATTTTCGCGAAGAGGCGGCGCTTGCTTGAAACGGCCTCGCTCGGCCACAATTGCTACGATACTGAAGGATAAGAGAATTCGATGCGCTCGAAGCTGCGTTTTGTGATCGGGGCGGGCCTTATCGTGCTCGCCATCGGCTACCTCATCGTGACGGCCGTCCGTAACACGTCCGAATATTATCTGACGGTCAACGAAGTCGGCGCGCGCGAGGCCCAACTGAGCGGCCAGATGCTGCGCGTGGCCGGACGGGTCAAGGCCGGCTCGATCAGCTGGGACCCGGCGACGCTGACGCTCGGCTTCGCGATGGTCTCGCCGCCCAATCCCGACGGCTCGCCGGTCAAACCGGTCGCCGTCACCGACGCCACCGAGTTTCGCGTGATCGCACGCGGCGAGCCCAGGCCCGACATGTTCGCGGCGGGACGCGACGTGATCGTCGAGGGGCGCCTTGGGGCCGGCGGCACAATCGAGGCGCGGCAGGTGCTGACGTCGTGCCCGTCCAAGTACGCGCCCAAACAGCCTGCGAAGTGAAGGTACAATGCCGCTCATAGGTCAGCTCGCTCTCGCGCTTGCGCTGATGGTCGCGGTCTATTCGATCGCGGCCAACCTGCTCGGCATCCGCCGCAACTCGCCTGACCTGCTGCTGAGCGCGCGCCACGCGCTATGGGCGATGTGCGCGATGGTGACGGTCGCGGTGGGCGCGTTGTGGACCGGCCTGCTGACCAGCGATTTCTCGCTGGAGTACGTCGCTTCATATTCCAGCGTTACCCTGCCGATCCAGTACAAGGTCGCGGCGCTATGGGGCGGGCAGCAGGGCTCGCTGCTCTTCTGGACCTGGCTGCTCTCGATCTTCACCTCGATCGCAATCTTTCAGAACCGCCGGCGCAATCCCGAGATTACGCCCTGGGCGCTGATCGTGCTGGCCGGAGTCGCGATCTTCTTTCTCGGGATGCTGAACTTCGTCACCCGCCCGTTCGACCTGCTCGCCAGCATGCCGCCCGACGGCTCCGACCTCAACCCGCTCCTGCAGAACTACTGGATGGCGATTCATCCGCCGTCGCTCTATACCGGTTACGTCAGCGCGGCGGTGCCGTTCGCCTTTGCCTGCGGCGCGCTCGTCACGCGCCGGCTCGACGACGGATGGATCCGCACGACGCGGCGCTGGGCGATCTTTTCCTGGTTCTTCCTCACGCTCGGCAATCTGTTCGGCGCGCGTTGGGCTTACGAGGTGCTGGGATGGGGCGGTTACTGGGCGTGGGATCCGGTCGAGAATGCTGCCTTCATGCCGTGGCTCGTGATGACCGCGTACCTGCACTCGGTGATGATCCAGGAGCGCAAGGACATGCTGAAGGTGTGGAACCTCGCGCTCATCGGGATGGCCTTCATGCTGACGCTGTTCGGCACGTTTCTCACCCGCAGCGGCGTGATTTCGTCGGTTCACTCGTTCACCCAATCGGGCCTGGGTCCATACTTTCTGACGTTCCTGATCGCGGTCGTCGTAGCATACACAGCCCTGCTGCTGAGCCGCGTCGGGGATTTGAAAAGTCCGGCCGAGTTCGAATCGTATCTGTCGCGCGAGGCCACGTTCCTGTTCAACAACCTGATGCTGGTGGGAATCGCGTTCGCGGTTTTCTGGGGCACGGTCTTTCCTGTGCTCTCGGAGGCGGTGCGCGGCGTGAAGATAACCGTGGGGCCACCCTTCTTCGACAAGGTCAACGGGCCGCTCGCGCTTGGGCTGATATTTCTGATGGGTGTGGGACCGCTGATCGCGTGGCGGCGGACGTCGCCGCAGACGCTGCTTAGGACCTTCCTTGCGCCGGTCACGATGGGCGTGGGCGCAGGCATCGCGGTCTTCGCGATGGGGCTCCGCCAATGGTACGTGCTGACAGCGCTTTCGCTGGCCGTGTTCGCGCTCGGCACGGTGGTGGTCGAATTCCGCCGCGGCGTGATCGCGCGGCGCCATCTGGTGCACGAAACCCCGGCGCGCGCGCTGGTCAATCTCGTCGCCAAGAACAACCGCCGCTATGGCGGCTATATCATCCATCTGGGCGTGATTTTCGCGTTTATCGGAATCGTCGCTTCATCATTCTTCAGGACCGAGGTCAAGCGCAGCGTGCGCAGAGGACAGAGCTTCACTATCGGCGCTTACCAGATTACCTATCTCGGAATGAAGGGCGTCGAGAACGCTCATCTCGAGGACCTGAGCGCGCGCCTCGACGTGCAAAGCGGCGGCCGCGAGATCGCCACGATGACGCCCGCGCGGCTCTTCTACAAACGCCCGCAGCAGCCTGCCACGCGGGTCGCGATTCGCTCGACCCCGCTCGCCGACCTCTACGTGGTGTTCGCTGGCGTTGACGATCAGAGCGGACTTGCCACCTTCGAGGTGTTCCTCACGCCGCTGGTTTTCTGGCTCTGGGCGGGCGGCCTGATGATGGCGATCGGCACGGTGGTCGTGATGTGGCCCAACGTGCGCGAACGCGCCGCGATGGCCGCTGCGTTCGAGCGGGCGGATGAGGCGATTGCCGCCGAACCCGCGCCGGGAGGCGACTGACCGGATGAATGCCAGGGGACGGGAATTCTCGGCGCCAGCGATGGCCGCGGTGCTCGCCGCAATCCTGATCGCTTCGCTGATGGCGCCGATACGCCCGGCGCACGCGGCCGCCGCGACCCGCCAGGAGATCGCGGAGGGACTTACCTGCCAATGCGGATGCGGCCTGACGGTCGCCAACTGCAATCATCCGAACTGCAGCTTCTCCGTGCCGATGCGCGAGCGGATCGACACGATGCTCGCGCACGGGATGGGCCGGGCCGAGATAATCGGCTACTTCCGCAAGCAGTATGGCGAGAAAATTCTCTCCGCTCCGACCACTCAGGGCTTCAACTTGCTCGCGTGGACGATGCCCTTCGTCGCGCTGATGATGGGCGGGGGCCTGGTGGTTCTGATGATGGGACGATGGCGCGGCAGAGCATCCGCGGCCCCCGAATCGCAGCAATCCGGATCGCGGCAATCCTCGGGCGGCTCCGGCGCAGGCGATTCCGAGCCGTCGAGCAAAGCCGCTTCGGCGCTCCGCGAACGCCTGGAACGCGAGCTGCGGGAGCGTCTCTAGGCTGTGCTCTACCTGGCCGCGGTGCTGATCGTCGCGAGCGTGGCACTGTTCGTCGCCGCGCCGCTCGGTGGCGGATTGCTCGCGACGCGGCGCGCCGGACGCGATGCGGCCGAGGCCGAGCGGCTCGAGCATGAGCGAGGGCTCGCGATGCAGGGATTGCGCGAGCTGGAGTTCGATCGCGAGATGGGCAAGCTCTCCGAGACCGATTACGCCGGGTTGCGTGAAGCCCTGATGGCGCGGGCGCTCGCCGCGAGCGCCGCGCTGGAGCGTCTGCGCGCGCCCGATGCGGCTCCGGCGCGTCCGCGGTTGGTCAAAACCGTCGCGGCGGCGCCCCCCGCCGCCGCGCGTATTCGATTCTGCCCGCAGTGCGGCGTCGAGGTTGCGGCAGGGAGTTTCTGCAGCGAATGCGGCGCGCCGCTTTCCGTCGCGGCGCGCTCCGTTGCGCGGGCCGAGCGATGACCGCGCCGCTTATCGAAGCGCGCGCACTGGGCAAGAGTTTCGGTCCTGCGCCGGTCCTGCGCGAGGTGAACCTGAGCGTTGCAGCCGGCGGCGGCCTCGCGGTGGTCGGCGCGAACGGGGCGGGAAAGTCCACGCTCATCCGGTTGCTCGCCGGACTTTCGGCGCCGAGCTTCGGCGACGCGATGCTCTTCGGCGAGGCGGCGCGCACGCTCGCGCCGGCGCTGCGCCGGCGCGTGGGCCTGCTGAGCCATCAGAGCTTTCTCTATCCCAACCTTAGCGCGCAAGAGAACCTGGAATTCTACGCGACGCTCTACGGCGTCGAAGACGCGCGGAAGACGGCGGCGCTATGGCTCGAGCGCGTCGCGCTCGGCGCCGCCGCCGACGCGCGCGTGCGCGGATTTTCGCGCGGCATGGAGCAGCGCCTTGCGCTCGCGCGCGCGATGCTCGCGCGGCCCGACGTTTTGATGCTCGACGAGCCGTTCGCGGCGCTCGACGGCGACGGCGCGGCGCTCGCCGCCGCGCTGGTGCGCGAGGCGATGAGCCGCGGATGCGCGGTGCTGGCGAGCGCTCATTCGGCCGAGCCGCTGGCGGCCCTGGGCTTCGCGGTCCTGGCGCTTGCCCGCGGCAAGCTGGTGCGCGCAGAGCCGGACGCCGCGCGCCAAAGCGCGGCGCGCGCGCCGCTTGCGCGGCAGGTTTCCTGACACAAGAGCCGGAGGGGATTCGCGCGCTCATCATGAACTCCTTCGCCGCCGTGCTCCGCAAGGACTTGCTGCTCGAAGTGCGTGGCGGACAGAGCACAGTCGCGCTCGGCGCGCTGTCGCTGCTGGTGCTGGTCGTGCTGGTGTTCGCGTTCGACCCCGGCGGCGGCGAACAGGGGGCCGCAGCGGCGGCGGGCGCGCTCTGGGTCGCGCTCGTGTTCTCGGGGATGCTCGGGGCGACGCGTGCGGTCAGCGCCGAGAACGAAAACGGCTGCCTGCGCGCGCTTTTGATGAGCCCGCTCGACCGCGCCGTGCTCTATGCGGCGAAACTCGCCGCGGCCTTCGTCTTCATGGCCGTGGCAGAGGCCGCGTCGATCGTGCTGATGGTGCTGTTCTTTAATCTCGACTTCGACGCGCGCGTGATGCGGATGGCGCCGGTGGTGCTCCTCGGCGCGCTCGGCTTCGCCGCGCTCGCGACGCTTCTCGCCGCGATTTCCTCGCGCCTGCGCGGCGGCGAACTGATCCTGCCGCTGCTGGCGGTGCCGATGTTCGTGCCGGCGCTGATCGCCGGAGTCAAGGCGAGTGCGCTCGCTCTGGGCGGTTCGCCCCTGGACGAGCTTGCGGTCTGGATCAAAGTGTTGGCCGCGTTTGACGCGATCTTCGTCGCCGCCGGCTACCTGCTGTTCGAATATGTTGCGGGAGAGGAGTGAATGAACGGCCGGCCGGTCAGACTCGGATTGGGATTCGTCACACTGGCGCTCGTGCTCGCGGCGCTTTACATGGTGTTCGTTTACGTGCCGACCGAGGCCGACCAGGGGATCGTCCAGCGCATCTTTTATTTTCACGTTCCCTGCGCGTGGGACGCCTTCGCCTCTTTCGCGCTGGTCGCAATCGCGGGGATCTTTTACCTCTGGCTCGGGCAGCAGGTATGGGATGACCTGGGCTATGCGGCGGCCGAAGTGGGGATGGTCTTTTGCACGCTGGTACTCGCGACCGGTTCGATTTGGGCCAAGCCGATATGGGGCGCGTGGTGGACGTGGGACTCGCGCCTGACGACCACGCTTATCCTGTGGCTGCTATATGGCGGCTACCTGATGCTGCGCGCGATGGCGGGCGATTCGGCGCAGGGCGCGCGCTTCGGCGCGGTGGTGGGAATCGTCGCCGCGGTCGACGTGCCGATCGTAATCGTCTCGGTGCGGCTTTGGCGCACGATCCATCCTGCGGTGCTGGTCACGCGCCAGGGCGGCCACGGCCTCGAGGATCCGCGGATGGTCGCGACGCTGCTGGTTTCGCTCGCCGCGTTCACCGCGCTCTTCATCTGGATTCTCTGCCTGCGTTTCGTCACCCTGCGGATGCGCACGCGCCTGGGTGCGCTGGCGCGTTCGCTGGCGATGGCCGAGGCTGCGGCGCAAGACTAGCCAAAACCAGGCAAGATTAGGAACGTCTCAGGAACCGCCTATGGAGAACCTGAATTACCTGTTCGCCGCTTATGCGATCATCTTCGCAGTGATCTTCGGCTACGTGCTGTTCATCTGGCGCCGCCAGGCGGCCCTCGAGCGCGAGTTGCGCGCGATGGAGGCGCGGATGCGCGCGCTTGAAGAGGCCGGAGGCGGCGGCGCTGGGGCCGGCGCTTCGCGCATCGGGGCGTGAGTGCTCTTGCCGCGGTGGACTATCATGCGCATCTTTTATTGATGCCCCAAATTACGCAATGGTTCATCCTCGGATGGAGCGGGCCCGACGGTGAGGACCTGCCCTGCCAATGAGGAGCTGCCGGTGAAGACAAGCGCCGCCTAGCTAAATGGAATACCGCGACTACTACAAAACGCTTGGCGTCGAACGCGGCGCGCCGGAGGCCGAGATCAAATCGGCCTACCGCAAGCTCGCCCGCAAGTATCATCCCGACGTCAATCCCAACAACAAGGAGGCCGAGGCCCGTTTCAAGGAGATTAACGAGGCGTACCAGGTCCTCAGCGATTCCGAGAAACGCAAGAAGTACGACGAGCTTGGCGCGGACTGGGAGCGCGGCGTCACCGAGGAGGAGATGCGCCGGCGGTACGGCTGGAATGCCCAGCCCGGTACAGGCGGCTTTGCGGGCGGCGGGGGGGGCGGCGGCTTCAGCGATTTCTTCGAGCAGTTTTTTGGCGGCCTCGGCGGAGGATTTTCCACCCGCGGCGGCCGCGCGCCCCGCGGCTTTTCGGCCTACGAGTTCGCCGAGGCCCCGCCGCGCGGACATGACGTCGATGCTCAGGTCGAGGTGCCGCTGCGCGACACGATGCACGGCGCGAAAATGCGCATCACGCTCAACGCCGAGGACGGATGCGCCAATTGCGGCGGCACCGGCCTGGTCGCGCGCGGGGAGCGCCGCGGCAAGCGCGTCGTCCGCGGCGCCGAGCCCTGCCCGGTGTGCGGAGGCCGCGGCACGATTCCGGCCCGCCGCTCGCTCGAGGTGACGATACCGGCCGGCGTAGTCGACGGCACCCGGCTGCGGCTCAAAGGGCAGGGCGGCAAGGGCCCGCGCCCCGAACTCAACGGCGACCTCTTTCTCACGGTGCGGCTCAAGCCCGATCGCGTTTTCAGCGTGAACGGGCGCGACGTACGATGCGAGCTGCCGGTTTGGGACTACGAAGCGGCGCTGGGTACGGAGATTACCGTGCCGACGCTTGACGGGCGGCTCTCGCTGAAAATTCCTCCCGCGAGCCAGACCGGGCGCGTGATGCGGCTTCGCGGACGCGGCCTGCCGGCACGCGGAAAGGAGGCGGCCGGCGACCTTCTCTACGAACTCAAGGTGCTGGCGCCGACCGATATGACCGATGAAGAGCGCAAGCTGATGCAGGAATTCGCCGAACGGCGCAAACGGCGCGCGCTACCCGACCCTCGCGCGGACCTTATGAGAGAATAGTCTCTGCCGTCGCGCGATCATCCACCAAAGGGCTTCCTCTTTCATTTCGCCGGAGGCGCGGCGTTCGGCGTTCCGATTGCGGCGGCGCGGATGCCGTCGTAGTCTTGATGGCCCATCGTGTCCGAGATGAATTCCGCTGCAAAATCAGGCCTGGTCGGCAAGATTGCCAGGTCGCTCGAAAGGGCTGGATTGCGCCGCGTAGGGCGGCCTGATGCAGCCGCTCGGCAATCGGTTCCTGATTCGATCCTGCTTGCGCTCTCGGGCGGTGCCGACTCGGTCGCGCTGTTCTACGCGCTTGGCGAGCTTGGGCCGCATTTCGGTTATCGGCTGGTCGCCGCCCATCTGAACCATCGCTTGCGTGGCGAGGAATCCGACCGCGACGAGGCCTTCGTGCGCGATCTGTGCTCGACGCTTGGCGTCGAGCTGATCGCTGAACAAGCGAACGATCTCGATCCGGCGGCGCCCAACCTCGAGGAGCGGGCGCGCGAAGCCCGATGGACGTTTCTCGCCGCGGCCGCCGAGCGGATTGGCGCCTCGCGTATCGCGACCGCCCATCACGCCGACGACCAGGCGGAGACCGTGATGCTTCGGATGCTGCGCGGCGCGGGCGCGGCCGGACTTGCGGCGATGGCCGCGACCCGGCAGCTTGGGGAGGCCGGCGTGACGATTATGCGGCCGATGCTCGGCGTGTGGCGGCGCGAAATCCTGCGCTACCTCGATTCGATCGGCGCGCGCTACGTGAGCGACAGCAGCAATGCAAACCGGAGTTTCCTGCGCAACCGCATCCGAATCGAATTGCTGCCGGCGCTCGAGAGCGACTACGCTGCGGGGGTGCGCCGCCGGCTCGCCGCGCTGGCGGCCGAGATGCGCGACCTCGATGATTTCGTCACGAGCGCCGCAAGGACGGAACTTGGCCTGCGTCTTCACGAGCGCATCCTGGGCGGCCCGCTGGATCTTCTGGACCTTAATGGCTTCGCCGGATTGCCTCCGGCACTCGCCGCGGCGGTTCTGCGGGAATTTCTCGCCGCGCGAATCTGGAAGCTCCGCCGCCTGAGCCGCCGCCATATCGACGATCTTCGCCGGCTTTGCCTGGCCGATTCTCCCAGCGCGACCCTCGACCTCCCCGGCGGATGGCGTGCCGAGCGCCGCTACGCCGCGCTGGCAGTCGAGCCGCAGCGCCACGCCGGAGACCGGCGCGTCGCCGCCGTTGCCGGAGTTCCAGTCGCTCTTGCGCTAAACGGGATCACCAGGGTGCCGTGGTCGGGTTTCGTCTTTCATTCCCGGGTGATGCCGGCCGACGCAGCGCCGATGCCGCTCGGTCTCGATGAGGCCTGCTTCGACGCGGACCTTGCCGCCTCAGGCCTCGTCGTGCGCAACTTTGCACACGGTGACCGCGTCGCTCCGCTTGGGATGGAGGGCTCACGGAAGGTCCAGGACGTTTTCGTCGACCGTAAACTGGCTCGCACCCGTCGCTTTACCTTTCCGATGGTTACGTTAGATGGGCAGGTGGCGTGGCTTCCTGGGATGGTGCGCGGCCGGGTCGCGCTGGTCAGCGAGCAAACCGTCTCGGTGCTGCGCTTACGCGCCTTCGAAGAGGCAGTGCATCCATAAGAAAGGCGGTTTGCGGTTCAGCTAATAATCCGTTGCCTGCAAATGAAGCCGCGTGGTACCCTTTAAAAGAGAATGAACCAGTTTTCCCGCAGTATTGCGCTCTGGCTCGCCCTTGGACTGATGTTCCTGCTGCTGTTCAACATGTTCAGCCGCCAGCAGGTCAAAGAACCCGAGGAAATCTTCTCCAAGTTCCTCGACGACGTCCAGGACGGGAAGGTCTCCAAGGTAACGATCCAGGGCAGCACCATCCACTTCATCGTCGGCGGCGATCACTACAAAACCTACGCGCCCGCGGATCCTGACCTGGTCAAGACGCTGCGCGCCAAGAAGAATATCGACATCGAAGCAAAGCCCTCCGAGGGCGACCCTTGGTGGATGGTCTTGCTGGTGCAGTGGTTCCCGATGCTGCTGCTCGTCGGGGTGTGGATCTTTTTCATGCGCCAGATGCAGATCGGCGGCGGCAAGGCGATGTCCTTCGGGAAGAGCCGCGCCAAGCTACTGACCGAGAATACCCATAAGGTTACTTTCGCCGATGTCGCCGGTATCGATGAAGCCAAGGACGAGCTCGAGGAGATAATCCAGTTCCTCAAGGACCCCAAGCGCTTCACGCGGCTTGGCGGACGCATACCCAAGGGCGTGCTGCTGGTCGGTCCTCCGGGCACGGGCAAGACGCTGCTCGCGCGCGCGATCGCGGGCGAAGCGGGCGTGCCGTTCTTTTCCATCTCGGGATCCGACTTCGTCGAGATGTTCGTGGGCGTTGGCGCTTCGCGCGTGCGCGATCTCTTTGTCCAGGGCAAGAAACATGCGCCCTGTATCATCTTCATCGATGAAATCGATGCCGTCGGACGCCATCGCGGCGCGGGCCTGGGTGGCGGCCATGACGAGCGCGAGCAGACGCTCAACCAGTTGCTGGTCGAGATGGACGGCTTCGAGGCGAACGAGGGCGTAATCCTGGTCGCTGCGACCAACCGGCCCGACGTTCTCGACCCCGCGCTTTTGCGGCCGGGCCGCTTCGACCGCCGTGTCGTGGTGCCGCGCCCCGATTTCAGGGGCCGCGAGGGCATCCTCAAGGTCCACACGCGCAAGGTCCCGCTCTCCGACGACGTCGATATCACCAAGGTCGCGCGCTCCACTCCCGGCTTCGCCGGCGCCGATCTCGAGAACCTCGTCAACGAGGCGGCGCTGTTGGCGGCGCGGCGCAACAAGGAAAAGGTCGAGATGACCGATTTCGAGCTCGCCAAGGACAAGGTCCTGATGGGAGCCGAGCGGCGCTCGATGGTGATGTCGCTGCAGGAGCGGCGCAATACCGCCTACCATGAATCGGGCCATGCGCTGGTCGCAATGCTGCAGCCCGGCGCCGACCCGGTGCACAAGGTCACGATCATTCCGCGCGGAATGGCGCTCGGCGTGACGCAGCAGCTTCCGCTCGACGATCGCTACACCTATTCGCGCGACTACCTGATGACCCAGCTCGCGACGATGTTCGGGGGCAGGGTGGCCGAAGAGCTGGTGTTCAGCCAGACCACCACGGGCGCGGGCGACGATATCGAAAAGGCGACCGAGCTGGCGCGCAAGATGGTCTGTCAGTGGGGCATGAGCGAGGAGTTGGGGCCGATGACCTTCGGGCGGCGCGAGGAGCAGGTGTTTCTCGGCCGCGACATCGCGCATCATCGCGACTACTCCGAGCACACCGCGATCGAGATCGACCGCGAGGTGCGCCGCATGGTGGATGCGGCTTTCCAGCGGGCGCGCAAACTGCTGACCGAAAATCTGCCGCTGCTGCACGCGGTCTCCGAGCGGCTGCTCGAGAAAGAAGTGCTCGACGGCAGCGAGGTCGCCGAGATGGTGAAGGCCTACCAGGAAGGGCGCCCCTTCCCGGCTGACTCGCCGGCGCCCTCGGCCGGGCCTCCGAAATCGGGCCAGCCCGTTGTCGTGGAGAAGCCCAAGCCGGCCGGTGACGAAGCTCCGGCGATACCGGGCCTCCCGCCCAAACCGGTTCTCGCGTAAGGCGTTTCCGTTCCGCTCGAGGCGTTGGTTTCCGTGCGGCGCCCCCCTGTTTAAGGGCGTCGCGGATTGCCGTTCTGTGTAACCCCGTCCCGTCCGAGCCGCACCGGGTGTATCCTTATCGAAGATCCGTCGTCCAACTATAGGCGGGCTAATTCGATCGGGAATCCGGAGAATTCAGGCTTGGAAGTAAGAGCACATCGCCGCCGTCACTCGCTTCGCCTTCACGACGGCCGGATCGTCCGATTTCCAGCCGTGATGGGCGTGCTCAACGTCACGCCTGACTCGTTTTCCGACGGCGGCCGATACCTCGACCCGCGCCGCGCGGCCGAGCATGCGCTCGAAATGGAAGCGGCGGGCGCGGCGATTATCGATATCGGCGGCGAATCGACTCGCCCCGGCGGAGCGCGCGAGGTCCCGGCCGAAATCGAAATCGCCCGAATCGCGCCGGTGCTGAAGCGCCTTGGCGGACGGCTGCGCGTGCCGATTTCCGTCGACACGCGCAAGGCCGCGGTCGCGCGCGCGGCGCTGGATGCCGGCGCGGCGATCGTCAACGACGTGAGCGCGCTTGCGGGCGACCCGGCGATGGCGCCGCTGGTTGCGGCACGCAGATGCGCGGTCGTCCTGATGCATATGCGCGGTGGACCGCTGGATCACATCAGGTTCGCGCGCTATCGCGACGTGGTCGGAGAGGTCGAATCGGCTTTGGCGGCGCGCGCGCGCTTTGCAATCCGCGCCGGCGTTACGCCCTCGCGCATCGTGCTCGACCCCGGGCTTGGATTCGCCAAGCGGCCACGGCACAGTCTCGCCCTGCTCGGCGCCTTGCCGCGGCTCTGCGCGCTGGGCTATCCCATATTGGTAGGAGCGTCGCGCAAGGGCTTCGTGCGTGCGGCGGCCGGGGCCGATTCGGCCGCGCTTGAATCGGCGACGGCGGCGATTAGCGCGATCGCGATAGCCGGCGGCGTTGCGATCGTGCGCGTACACGACGTTGCCCGGACGGTGGCGGCGGTGAGGATGGCGGCGGCAATCAAATCCTCGGGCGGCAATTAGGCCAACCCGGCGATGGAACAATACCTGGGCCTGATCCCGCGGCTGCGATGGCAGGATGTGCTCGACATCCTGATCGTCGCCTATGTGATTTACCGCATCGCGTTGCTCATTCGCGGCACGCGCACGATGCAGATGGTGGTCGGACTGCTGATCGTGGCGGGCGCCTTCGTCGGCTCGCAGTTGCTCGGATTGTTCACGCTCAACTGGCTGCTGAACAACTTTCTCGGATCGTTGTTTCTGATCCTGGTGGTGATCTTTCAGTCGGATATTCGCCGCGCGCTGACCCGGGTCGGCACGCCGACTTTCCTCGGCCGCGCCACCGTGGCCAGCGTGGCGCAGGAACTGGTCAACGCGGCCGCGTGGCTCTCCGCCCGGCGGATCGGCGCGCTGATCGTGCTCGAGCAGGAAGTCGGACTGAGCGACTATGTCGAGACCGGGCGCATTCTGGACGCGCGGCTCTCGCCCGAGCTTTTGGAGACCATCTTCATGCGCGGATCGCCGCTGCACGACGGAGCGGTAATCGTCAAAGGCGAGAGCGTGCTGGCGGGCGCCTGCCTGCTGCCGCTCTCGACCAATCCCAACGTGAACCTAGCGCTCGGCACGCGCCATCGCGCCGCCATCGGCATGACCGAAGAAAGCGACGCCGCGGTGATCGTGGTTTCCGAACAGGACGGGACCATCTCGCTCGCACGTAACGGCAAACTCGAGCGCGGCCTCAGCCCCGAGGAGCTACTCGGCGTTCTGGTCACTATGGTCTAGGGCGGCGGACGATGGCGCGTACTGAGAAACCGAACCGCTTTCGGAGCCTGCTCATGAGGGTCGCGGTCGGCGCGGACGTGCCGCGCCAGGTCAGACCGCCGCTCAGGTTGCTGCTGCTGCAGCGCGCAAGGCGCAACCTGGGCCTGCGCGCGATCGCGCTCCTGCTCGCGGTCGGTCTGTGGTTCTTCGTCAACGCCGGGCAGCGCGGCGCGCTCGCCCCGATGCGCGTGCCGATAAGCTATCGCGCATTGCCGGCCGGGCTCGTGATCGTCAACCAGCGTCCCGACTTCGTGCAGATCGAAGTGCGCGGTCCGCGGACGCTGCTGTCGCTGCTCAATCCCGACCGGATGCTGTTACGTCTCGACTTGAGCGGCGTGACCGCCGGACAAGCCGTATTCAAGATTGGTCCCGAGATGTTCAACGTTCCGCGCCAGACCGACATCACGCGCATCTCGCCGAGCCAGATCGTGCTCGACATCGACCGCATAACCGATCGCCAGGTGCCGATCCACGTGAGAGTCGACGGCCAGCCGGCTGCCGGTTACCATGTCGTGTCGGCCAAGGCCAATCCGCTCGCAGCCACCGTGCGCGGCCCGAGCCGCTTCGTGTTTCACACCGACGTCGTCCAGACCTCGCCGGTCGAGGTCAACGGCGCCAAGGCTGACATCGATCGGCCCGTGAGCCTTCTGCCGCCCAGCGATCGGGTGGCGGTGGTGGGTCAGCAGGCGGTCGAAGCGCGGGTTGCGATAGGCGAGATCATCGCCGATCGCGAGTTCCGCGGTATCGAGGTCGAGGTGCGGGATACTCCATACCGGGTCAAGGTAGATCCGCGGCGGATCGCCATCACCGTGCGCGGGCCGATTAATCAGCTTTCCGGTCTCGACCTGCATGGCTCGGTTTACGTGACGGCGGAGGATGCGGAGCCGGGCGTGCGCGACCTAGCGGTACAGATAGAATTGCCGGACGGAATAGAACTGGTGCGCGTGAATCCGGACAACGTCAGGGTGCGATTCTACCGGCAGAAGCGCGCCGGGAGTGGATGAAACGTAGTCATGGCTAACAGGCTTTTCGGCACCGACGGCGTGCGCGGCGTCGCCAATGCCGAACCGATCACTTCCGAAACCGCGCTCAAGCTGGGACGGGCGCTGGCGCATGTGCTCAAGACTCAGCCGGCGCGCCATCATCGCGTCCTGATCGGCAAGGACACGCGCCTTTCGGGATACATGCTGGAGACCGCGATGGCCTCGGGAATTTGCTCGATGGGCGCCGACGTATGGCTGGTCGGGCCGCTCCCCACCCCGGGAATCGCGTTTCTCGCCCGCAGCATGCGCGCCGACGCCGGCGTGGTGATCTCGGCCTCGCACAATCCCTTCGAGGACAACGGCATCAAGTTCTTTTCGCGCGAGGGATTCAAGCTTGACGACGAAACCGAGCGGCGGATCGAGGAGCTGGTCTTCGACGACGGCGCGCTAGCCCATCTTCGCGCGCGCGCCGGCGACATCGGCAAGGCGGCCCGAATCGACGACGCGATCGGCCGCTACCTCGTCTTCCTGAAGGGTTGCGTGCCGCGCGCGATGACCTTCGACGGGCTCAAAGTGGTGGTCGATTGCGCCAACGGCGCGGCCTACAAGGTCGCGCCCGACGCGCTGACCGAGTTGGGCGCCGACGTCGTCGCCCTAGGCGTCGATCCCGACGGCAAGAACATCAATCTCGGCTGCGGCGCGCTCCATCCGGAGAAACTGCGCGAGGCGGTGCTGCGCGAGGGCGCCCATGCCGGTATCGCGTTCGACGGCGACGCCGACCGCGTGCTGCTCATCGACGAGCGCGGCGAGCCTTTCGACGGCGACGACGTGATGGCGACGATCGGGACCCGGATGGCCGGCGCGGGACGGCTCGCCGGAGGCGTGGTGGTCGCCACCGTGATGAGCAATCTCGGACTTGAGCTTGCGCTGCGCACCAAGGGGGCGCGGCTGGTGCGCACCGAGGTGGGCGATCCGGCCGTCGCGCGCGAGATGCGGCTGGGCGGCTACAACCTCGGCGGCGAGCAGTCCGGCCACGTCATCTTCATGGACCATTCGACCACCGGCGACGGGATCATAACCGCGCTGATGATATTGACCTTGATGGTCGAGACGGGGCGTCCGCTGAGCGAGCTGCGCGCGATGCGCCGCGTGCCGCAGGTGATGGAGAATATCGAGGTGGCGGCGCGCGTGCCGCTTGCCGAGATGCCCGACGTGCAGCGGCTGATCGCGGATGTCGAAAAGCGCCTCGGCGCCAATGGCCGCCTGCTGGTGCGCTACTCGGGCACCGAGATGCTCGCGCGCGTCATGATCGAAGGCGAGGACGACGCCGAGATCGGCGCGCTCGCGCGCGAAATCGGCGCGGCGATCGGCAAACACGCGCGCCGCGCGCGAGCCTGACGATGCCCCTGCTCGGCGTCAATATCGACCACGTCGCCACGCTGCGCCAGGCGCGGCGCGCGGATTATCCCGACCCGGTTGAAGCCGCACTCGCCGCTGAGCGGGCGGGAGCCGCCGCGATCACTTTCCATCTCCGCGAGGACCGCCGTCACATCCAGGATCACGACCTCCTGCGTTTGCGTCAGGAGGTTCACGTCCGCCTTAACCAGGAACTGGCGCCGGTGGACGAGATGGTCGAGCTCGCGCTGAAAATTCACCCGCACGAAGTTTGCCTCGTGCCCGAGCGGCGCGAGGAGATCACCACCGAGGGCGGCCTCGACGCCGCCGCCATGAGGGCGCGCCTTGCCCCGATCATCGAAAACTTCAAACAAGCGGGCATCGGCGTGTCGCTCTTTATCGATCCGGAGCCGCGTCAGATCGAGACGGCGGCCGCGCTGGGCGCGGACTTCGTCGAAATTCACACCGGTGCCTACGCCAACCTCGCCGATAAGGATCTCGCCGAGCGCTACCTGAGCGGCGTAGCCCCTCCGCGCGCGCTCAAGGCGGCCAGGGTAAAACCCAGCGAGGCGACGGCGGCGGAGTTGCACAAGATTCGTGCGGCGGTGAAGGCCGCGCGCGTCGCCGGACTCAAAGCGAATGCCGGCCACGGGCTCAACTACGGCAATGTCGCCCCGATCGCCGCCATCGCGGGAATCCAGTGGCTCCATATCGGTCACGCGATCGTCGCGCGCGCGATTGCGGCCGGGATGAGCCGTGCGGTGAGCGAGATGCTGGCGCTGGTCGATACGGAACGCGCCGCGGCGCCGCAGGCTCGCGCGCGAGGCGTCAGCGCTCCGCGGCGCTGAAGGAAGGCTCGCGCGTGAAGCTGCTCAACGCTGCCGAGAGCCGCGAACTCGACCGTCTTAGCCAGGAAAAATATGGCGTCGCGCCGTACTCGCTGATGACGCGTGCGGGTGAGGCGGTCGCCGCTGCGGCAATACGCCGATGGCGACACGCGGTGCATCAGGGCGTGCTGGTGGTCGCGGGCAGGGGCAACAACGGCGGCGACGGGATGGTCGCGGCGCGTGCGCTGATGGGCGAGCAGGTGCCGGTGCGCGCGATCCTGCTCGCGAGCGCGTCGGCGCTCAAAGGCGACGCGGCCCGCGCGCATGCGGAGTTCGTCAGCCACGGCGGGCGGGTTGTCGAAATTGGCGACGAGGGCGAACTCGATGCGGCGATGGATGCGCGGCCGGGCGTGATCATCGATGCGATCTTCGGCACCGGGCTTAACGCCGAGGTGCGCGGATTGCCGCGCCGCGCGATCGAAGCGCTGAATCATGCAGGCGCTCCGGTGCTCGCGGTCGATATCGCTTCGGGCGTCGACTCGGATAGCGGCGCGGTGATGGGCGCGGCCGTGCGCGCGGCGCTGACGGTCACTTTCGGTTTTGCGAAATTCGGCCACGTTTCGTACCCGGGCGCGGAGTTGTGCGGCGACTTGGAGATCGCGGAGGTCGGATTCGCGCCCGCCGCGATCGCCGAGATCGCGCCGCACGGCAGGTTTTTCGACGCGGCCGAGGCGCGCCCTTATCTGCGGCGGCGTCCGCAAAATTCGCACAAGGGCAACTTCGGCCACGTGATGGTGGTCGCGGGCGGCCGCGGCAAGTCGGGCGCTGCGATCCTGGCCGGTCGCGGCGCGCTCCGGCTGGGCGCGGGGCTGGTGACTGCCGCGATTCCGGAAACCGTCGGAGCGATCGTAGCGGCGGGGCAGGCGGAGCTGATGACCGAACCGGTCGCCGACCGCGATGGACATTTCGACGGACGGGAAGCGCCGCGCGTTCTCGCGAAGCTTATCGAAGGCAAGGATGCGCTCGCAGTCGGGCCGGGAATCGGCCAGAGCGACGATACGCGCGCGCTGATGGAGTGGCTTATTGCAGAGGGCGCGGCGCCGCGCCGGCCGATGCTGATCGATGCCGACGGCCTAAACGCGGTCGCGCTGATTGGTGCGGGTGCGCTCAGGCGCGCAGCCGGTCCAGTCGTCCTGACGCCTCATCCGGGCGAGGCCGCGCGTCTCCTAGGGATGACCACGGGGGAGGTCAACGCCAACCGTATCGGCGCGGCGCGGCGCCTTAGCGATCTAAGCGGTGCGGCAGTCCTGCTTAAGGGGGCGCGCACCGTTATCGCGGGCTCGGGCGGCGAGGTCTATGTCAACGCGAGCGGCAATCCCGGGATGGCGACCGCGGGGATGGGCGACGTGCTCTCCGGGATGATCGGTGCGCTCCTGGCGCAGCGGCTGGCGCCGCTCGACGCGCTCGCCCTGGGCGCCTTCCTTCACGGCTATGCCGCCGATCGGCTGGCCGCAAGGATTGGCCCGGTCGGCTATCTGGCCGGCGACCTTGCCGACGAACTGCCGTCGGCGCTGGCTTCGCTTGCGGCGTCCGGCGCTTGAACGACATCGCCCATTGGCGCACGCTTGAAGCGTGACGTTCGTCATCGAAACCCGCTCCGCACATGAGACTAAAAGCTGGGGCCGGCGGCTCGCGTCGGTGCTCGAGGGCGGAGAGCTGCTCGGACTGATGGGCGATCTCGGCGCGGGCAAGACCTGCTTCGTCAAGGGGCTTGCAACGGGGCTCAATCTCCGCGAAGGAGACATCCTGAGTCCCACCTTCACGATGATCCAGGAGCATCGCGGCCGCGTCCCCCTCTATCATATCGACCTCTATCGCCTCGAGGAGGCCGGCCTCGACGACCTCGGGTTGCGTGAATACCTGTTCACGCCGGGTGTGGCCGCGGTCGAGTGGTTCGAGCGGTTGCGCGAGGCCGATGAGCTGGAAGTTCTCTCGGTACGGATAAGCTACGTGGGCCCGAGCGCGCGCCGGATCGAGTTCGTCGCAGGCTCCGACCGCTACGCGCAGTTGTTGGAACGCCTGCGCTCGCGGTTTGCCTGAACCCCATCCGTAAAAAGTATCGAACGGGGGGCTCTGGTTCGAACCGCCCGATGCCGCCATAATGATCGGTCACGCCGCGAACTACCCCGCGGCGGCAAAGACGTGGCCCTGATTGTACAGAAATACGGTGGGACTTCGGTCGGCTCGATCGAGCGGATCAGAGCGGTCGCGGACCGCGTCGCGCGCACGCGTGCGGACGGCGACCAGGTGGTGGTCGTGGTCTCGGCGATGGCCGGCGAGACGAACCGGCTGTTCAAGCTTGCTTCTCAGCTGAGCGATTCGCCCAATGCGCGCGAGACCGACGTGCTGGTGGCGACCGGCGAGCAGGTCTCGGCGGCGCTGCTTGCGATTCGGCTTCAGGCGCTCGGCCATCCGACGGTGTCGTTCCTCGCCCATCAACTCAAACTCGCGACCGACTCCCGCCACGGCAACGCCAGGATTCGCTCGGTCGAGGCGGACCGCCTGACCGCGGCTCTCGCCGACGGCAATATCGCCGTCGTCGCGGGCTACCAGGGTGTCGACGCCAAGGGCGACATCACCACGCTCGGGCGTGGTGCGTCGGACCTGACGGCGGTGGCGCTTGCGGCGGCGCTCAAGGCGGACGCGTGCGAGATCTACACCGACGTCGAGGGCGTTTTCACCGCCGACCCCAACATCTGCCCGCACGCCCGCAAGCTCGGGCGCGTGTCTTATGATGAAATGATGGAGATGGCCGGGCTGGGGGCGAAGGTGCTGCAGTTGCGCTCGGTCGAACTGGCGCGGCGCTACAACGTGCCGCTGGTGGTGCGCTCCAGTTTCAGCGAAGCCGAGGGCACCTGGGTTGGCCAGGAGGACAAATCGATGGAAGAAGTGATGGTCTCGGGCGTGACGCTCGACCAGAACCAGAGCAAGATAACGATCTCGGGCGTGGCTGACCGCCCGGGACTCGCGGCGCGAATTTTCGGCCCCATCGCCGAAACCGGAATCGTGGTGGATATGATTATCCAGAACGCCAGCGCCGACGGCCGCACCGACGTCACCTTCACCGTGGGGCGCGACGACCTGCGCGGCGCGCTGGAGTTGTGCCGCATGATGGCCGCCGAAATCGGCGCCGCCGGCGTGCGTCATGAAGACCAGGTGGCCAAGGTTTCGATCGTCGGGCTCGGGATGCGCACGCACGCCGGAGTCGCGGCGCGGATGTTCAGGGTGCTCGCCGACGAGCGGGTCAACATTGAGATGATCGCGACCTCCGAGATCAAGATTTCGGTCGTGGTCAACGCGAAATACGGAGAGCTTGCGATGCGGGCGCTGCACGACGCATTCTTGGGCGAAGGCGGCAACGCGACGCCGGCGGAGTCGGTCTAGGCAGATGGCGGTAGCGAAGAAAATACAGGTGTACGACACCACGTTGCGTGACGGGTGCCAGTCGGAGGACGTTTCGCTCACGGTCGAAGACAAGCTCGAGATTGCCGAGCGCCTCGACGACCTCGGCATCGACTACATCGAGGGCGGATGGCCCGGCTCCAACGATCGCGACGCGGCGTTCTTCCGCGAAGTGAAGAAACTCCATCTGCGCCACGCCAAAATCGCGGCCTTCGGCTCGACCCGGCGCGCCAACATCCGCGCCTCGGCCGACCGCAACCTGGCGCTGCTGCTGCGCGCCGAGACTCCGGTCGCGACCGTGGTCGGCAAGACCTGGGACCTGCACGTCAAAGAGGCGCTTCGGATTTCCAACCAGGCCAACCTCGACATTCTGCACGACACGATCGCGTACCTGAAGCGGCACGTTGACCAGGTCATCTTCGATGCCGAGCATTTCTTCGACGGTATCGCGGCCAACCCGGTGTTCGCGCTGGATTGTCTGCGCGCGGCCGATTCGGCGGGCGCCGACCTGATTGCGCTCTGCGACACCAACGGCGGCCGTCTGCCGCACGAGATCGAGGCTGGAGTGGAGGCGGCGAGCGAGGCGGTGCGATGCCCGCTCGGAATCCATCCGCACAACGATTGCGAGGTCGCGGTAGCCAATGCTGTCGCCGGCGTGCGCGCCGGCGCCGTGCAGGTCCAGGGCACGATCAACGGCATCGGCGAGCGCTGCGGCAACGCGAACCTGGTCTCGATCATTCCTGACCTGCAGCTCAAGCTCGGCTACCAGTGCGTGCCGCCGGCCAAGCTCAAAATGCTGCGCGAGGTCTCGATGCTGGTCTACGAACTGGCCAACATCACGCCGCATACGCGCCAGCCCTACGTCGGCCACAGTGCGTTTACGCACAAGGCGGGACTGCACGTCTCTGGCATCCAGCGCAGCGTTCACACTTACGAACACATCGATCCGGCGACGGTCGGCAACGATCGTCACGTGGTGCTGTCGGAGCTGTCCGGCCGCGCCAACATCCTCTACAAGAGCAAGGAATTCGGTCTCGACATCGAGCCGAGCAACGAAAAGATCGGCGTACTGCTCGACGAGCTCAAGCGGCTCGAGGCGCTGGGCTACACTTTCGACGGCGCAGACGCCTCGTTCGAGCTGCTGATGCTGCGGACGCTTGGCTTCGCGCGC
Organism: Candidatus Binataceae bacterium; assembly: GCA_035500095.1. Classification (NCBI taxonomy): domain Bacteria; phylum Candidatus Binatota; class Binatia (SeqCode); order Binatales (SeqCode); family Binataceae (SeqCode); species Binataceae bacterium (SeqCode). The sequence continues at coordinate 34,555 of DATJXN010000090.1, read as the reverse complement.
GAGCATTTCCGCTTCGTCAGCTTCCGCGTGTTCGACGACAAGTGGCACGAGGATCATACGCCGTTCAGCGAAGCCGTGGTGGTGATCGACGGGCCCGACGGCGTGCGCTCGCGCAATTCGGCGACCGGCAACGGACCGGTCAACGCGCTCGATTCGGCGCTGCGCGGCGCGCTGATGCCGTATTTCCCGGCGCTCGAAGCGATGCAGCTTGCGGACTACAAAGTACGCGTGCTCGACAACGGCGCGGGCACTGCCGCGCGCGTGCGCGTGCTTATCGAATCGACCGACGGCCGCCGGCGCTGGGGCACGGTTGGCCTTTCCAGCAACGTGGTCGAGGCGAGCTGGCAGGCGCTGGTCGATTCGGTCGAATACAAGCTGCACAAGGGTGCGGCCAAGCCGCGCATCGTCAAGCATCCGCCGGCCAATGGGACGCGCCCGCGCGAGCGCGCCTTGCCGCGCAATGGCGCGGCGGCGAGGGCATAGCCGGAGGGCATAATCATATGGCGCTCCCGACCACCAATGGCCTCGGCGCCGAGACCCACGCGCCCATTGGCGTCGTCAATCGCCTGCGCGAGGACATACAAGCGGTCTTCGATCGCGACCCGGCCGCGCGCAGCACGCTCGAGGTGGTGCTGGCTTATCCGGGGCTGCACGCGATCTGGATGTATCGCGCGGCGCACTGGCTGTGGGAGCATGACCTCTGCCTGCTCGGCCGGCTGCTGAGCGAGTTTGCGCGATGGATTACCGGGATCGAAATCCATCCCGGCGCAACTATTGGACGGCGGCTTTTTATCGATCACGGGATGGGCGTGGTCGTCGGCGAGACCGCGGAAATCGGCGACGACGTCCTGATTTACCAGGGCGTTACGCTCGGCGGCACGAGCCTCAAGAAAGAGAAGCGTCATCCGACGATCGAGGACCAGGTGATGATCAGCGCCGGCGCCGCGGTGATCGGCCCGGTGCGCATAGGACGCGGCAGCCGTATCGGCGCGGGCGCGGTGGTGGTTTCCTCGGCGCCGCCGTACTCGACCATCGTCGGCATCCCCGGTAAGGTTATCGAAGGCGAGAGCACGCGCCAGGATGTCGCGGGCCTCGACCATGTGCATCTGCCCGACCCGGTGGCGCGCGCGATGCAAGGTCTGGTGGACAAGCTCAACCGGATCGGCGTGCGTATCGAGGAACTCGAAGAGCGCCAGGACTGCCTCGAAGACAAGCTCAATCCTAAAATTTCGCGCAGCGCGCCGGACGCGGAAACGGCTGCGACGGACGAGCCCGATCTCTTCAAGAATCGCTGAGCCGCAAGCGCGAAGCCCGATGCGCGCGCCGCCGCGTGCTAGCGCTTGAGGCGGAGCGAAGTCTCCGTGATCTGGCCGCCCGCGGTAATCTGTCCGATTCGGGTCGGTCCGCCGGTTACCCATCGTTCGCTGAACACCAGCGTGCCGTCGCGCCGGGCGATAAGGCCGGAGACGCTCGCGCCGCTCGGGAGCGGAAAGACCGTGCACGCGCCGCTCGGCGTGACCCGCAGGATAGCGCCGCTGACCGAGTCGGCCGTTGCGCCCGCACGATTGACCGCGATCCACAGGTTGCGGTCGGGCCCCGAGACGATCGCTTCGTATTTTCCGCTGACCGGCAGGGTGAATTCAGTCACCTGGCCCGCGGGCGTCATGCGCGCGACGCGGTTGCTGAAGTTTTCCGTGAACCAGATGTTACCGTCGGGGCCGGCCGTGATTTGCGCCGGCACCGTGCCCTTGGGCAAGTGGTATTCGACAGCTTTACCGTCGAGCGCGATCCTGGCGATCCGAGCGACCGGCGCTTCGGTGAACCAGAGGCTATGTTGCGGGCCGCCGGCGATGGTCGTGGGGCCGGTCCCCGGTTCGGGCATCGGAAACATCGTGACGGCGCCCGCAGTGGTGATCTGTCCGATCGCCACATTGCCGTCGGGGTTGGCGCCCACCCATGCGGTGAACCAGAGATTGCCGTCAGGCCCGGCGGCGAGTCCTTCGGGCACCCAGTTCCCGGGCAATTCATAGACGGTCGAGTGCCCGTCGGGCGTCATCCTGATGATGTTGCCGGAGATCGAGGTACCGAACGTCGTGATCCCGACCATCCAGAGATTGCCGTCCGCGCCGGTGACGATATTTGCCGCGAAGCTCACGGGCGGCAGCTTGAATTCGCTTACCGAACCACTGTGACCGAGCCTCCCTGTCTTGGGAATCCCAAGGATCGTGAACCAAAGGTTTCCCTGCGCGTCTTCGGCCAGCGACGAGGGCTGTATCACCAGTCCCTGCGGCAGCGCCGGCGGCGGAGGTGGAGGCGGCGGAGGGGGCGGATTCTCGACCACGCATCCGTTCGCCAGCAGGGCCGCAAGGAAGGCTGCGATAGCTATCGCGGCGCGCAGCGGCCAATTCCTGGGAGCGCGGGTCATCCGACGGTCGTCGCGCCTCAGAGCTTGTGACCGAAGTTGGCGCCCATCAGATACTCGTGTTCGCCGCGGATCGGACGTCCCTCGCGCAGGCGCGCGAACCCGAACGGACGCAGGTCAACGGTTGTGGAGCGCCCGTCAATGATCAATTCCGCCATCGCGGCGCCGACCGCCGGCGCGGTCTTGAAGCCGGTGCCGCTGAAACCCGCGGCAACATAGAGGCTGCCGGTTCCGGGAACGGGGCCTATCACCGCGCGCGAGTCGGGGCTTACGTCGTAGATTCCGGCGTGGCCGCGCGAATATCCCGCACCTGCCATCGCCGGCACGCGATGGGTGAGGCGCTCGGCGACCTCGGTGACGAAGTCGGCGTCGTTGTCTTCGCGGAAGCTGTCCGGATCGGGTTCATATTCCGCCTTGACGTCGCCGAGCCCGATCAACGTCTCGGCGTCACCCTGCGGACGAAAGTAGCTGCCCGAGATCGTGTCGATACATCCGCAATGGCTGAGCGATGCCGGGCGTTTGAAAAAAGCTATCTGCGCGCGCTCGGCGCGAATTCCAATCGCGGCGCCGAGCGGCTTCAGCAGCCGGTCTGTCCACGGACCGGCCATCACGCATACCGCGTCGGCCCCGTGACGCGCGCCGGAGGCGTCCACGACGCCGCGTGCACGGCCGCCGGCCGCGTCGATAGCGCTGATCATCGCCCCCGTCCTGAACACCGCGCCGTGCCGCGCGGCCGCCTCAGCCATCGAGCGCGTCGCCGCCACCGGGTCGGCATAGCCGCTTTGCGGCTCGTAAGCCGCGAGCGCCACGTCGTCAACGTTGATCGCCGGTTCGATGCTGCGCAATTCGGCTGGCTCGATCGCGGCCGTATCGACGCCGACCGCGCGGAGCATCGCGACATTGGCGCGCAACCTCTCGACGTTAGGCGGCCCGACCACGATCGCGAAACCGGTTCTCACGAAGCCGCATCCGCGCCGCTCCGCGTCGCCCCCTACTATGTCTTCCCAATTGGCGAAGTACCTGAGGCTCTTCCATGCGAGTTCGGCCTCGGGCGCGAAAGTGTAGTGCATTCGCAGCAGGGCGCCCGAACGCGCCGACATCCCGGAGCATACCTCGCGCCCTTTCTCGAAAACCGTGACGCGCGCTCCGCTGCGGGCAAGATGGAACGCGAGGCTGCATCCCACCACCCCGGCGCCCACCACGATTACATCAGGCCTGGCCATAGATAGTCCGCGTTGCGACGACTTTTGTCGGCCGATCCGCTAGGCTAAGTTATTCGTTCGCCTTGGGCCTATCAAACCCGTATGCGTATTTATCTCGACTACAATGCCGGCGCGCCGCTGCGGCCTGAGGTGCGCTCCGCGATCGCTCGCTTTGCCGAGGCGGACGAGGCGGGTAATCCGGCCGCGGTCCATCGAAGCGGCCAGCACGCCCGGCGCGCGCTCGAGCAGGCCCGCGAGCGGGTTGCACGGCTTATCGGGGCCGCGGCGCACGAGATAGTCTTTACCGGCGGCGGGACCGAGTCGAACAACCTTGCGATTCGCGGCGCGGCCGAAGCGTCGGCGGCGCGGCGCAGGATCGTGACCTCGGTGATCGAACATTCATCCGTCCTGGCGCCGCTCGAATATCTCGCCGCCAGGGGCTTCGAGGTAATCCGCCTCGCGCCGGATCGCGGCGGGCGAATCGCGCCGGCGGCCGTGGAGGCGGCGCTCGATTCCGATACGGCGCTGGTCTCCTTGGGGCTCGCCAACGCGGAAGTGGGTACGATCCAGGACGTGGCCGCGATGGGCCCGCCCATCGCACGCGCGGGAGCGATTTTTCACCTCGACGCCGCGCAGGCCGCGGGGCGCATCCCGATTCGCGTCGGCGATTTGCGCTGCGACCTTCTGACGATTAGCGGCCACAAGATTGGGGCGCCGGCGGGAATCGGTGCGCTCTACGTCCGCTCTGGATTGGCGCTCGCGCCTTTGATGATGGGCGGACCGCAGGAAGCCGGGATGCGCGCGGGGACGCCGAACCTGCTCGGCGCGATCGCTTTCGGTATCGCTGCCGAGGCGGCCGGAGCACATCGGGACGAAGAATCCGCGCGGGTTGCGAGGCTGGCGGAACTGATGCTCGCGCGCCTCGACGCGTCGATTCCCGGCCTGCGTCTTAATGGCGCTTCCGATCACAAGCTCGGCAACACGCTCAACCTGACTTTTCCCGAGGTACTCGGCGAAAGCATGCTGATCGCGCTCGACCTCGAAGGCGTGGAGGTCTCGATGGGCTCGGCGTGCGCGGCGGGTGCGGTCGAGCCTTCGCACGTCCTGCTCGCGATGGGGCTCGGACGCGACGAAGCGCGCAGTTCGCTAAGGCTAAGCATTGGATGGAGCACGACCGCGGACGAGATCGATCGCGCGGCGGAGATAATCGCCCGCGTATGGCGGCGGGTTCGCGCCGCCGAGCCGCTGGCCAGCGCGGTCTCGACGCGGCCGAATGCCGCTACCGAGGCGATGCGATGAGCGCGCGAGTGCTGGTCGCGATGTCGGGCGGCGTGGATAGCTCGGTTGCCGCAGCGATCCTGCGTGAGCGCGGCTACGACGTGGTCGGGGTGGCGATGCGTCTTGCTGCGGAAGCTCCGGCTCCGGCCGCGCGGCGGCGCGGGACGTGTTGTTCGCACGAGGATTTCGAGGATGCGCGCCGCGTCGCCGAGCGGATGGACTTTCCGTTTTACGTGGTAGATCTGCGTGCAGAGTTCGGCGCCCGCGTGATCGACAATTTCGTGTCCGAGTACCTCGACGGGCGAACGCCAAATCCGTGCGTGATGTGCAATCGCGAGATCAAGTTCGCGCGCCTGAGCGAGCGCGCCGCGGCGCTCGGCGCGGACTACGTCGCGACCGGCCATTATGCCCGTATCGAGCGCAACCCGCGCGGCCGCTTCCGCCTGCTGCGCGCTGCCGATGCGACCAAGGACCAGTCGTACTTCTTGTTTACGCTCGGCCAGACCGAGCTGAGCCGCACGCTCTTTCCGCTCGGCGCGATGACCAAGGCCGAGGTGCGCGCGCGGGCGCGCGAGCTTGGCCTCGCCAATGCTGACAAGCCCGAGAGCCAGGAGATCTGCTTCGTGCCCGACGGCGACTATGCGCGCTTCGTCGAGCGAGCGGCGCCCCGCCAGCGTCTTCGTCCCGGCAACATCGTCGACGCAAAGGGGTGCACGCTGGCGGCACATGGCGGAGTTCATCGCTTCACCGTCGGACAGCGCCGCGGACTCGGCCTTAGCTCGCCCGAGCCGCTGTACGTGCGCGAGATTCGCGCCGAGAGCGGCGACGTCGTGGTCGGCCCGCGCGACGGTCTCACGGCGGCGGGCCTGGTCGCGCGGGATGTCAGCCTTGTCGATCCCGAAAGCGTCGTTGAGGGCGCGATTGCGGTCGAGGCGCGCATCCGCTACCGCCATCCGGCGCTGCCCGCGACGCTCGCGATCGAGGCGGGCGATCGCGCGCGCGTGACCTTCGAGAGCGGCGGCGGCCCGGCGGTGACGCCCGGACAGGCGTGCGTGTTCTATCGCGGCGACGAAGTTTTGGGCGGCGGCTTTATCGAGCGCGCATTGTGAAGACGACGGCGAGCACTCCCGCAACAACGCGCGTGGCGCGCTTCGCGATCGCAACGCTTGGATGCAAGGTCAACCAGTACGACTCGGCGATAATCGAGTCGCGCCTCGGCGCGCGCGGGATGGAGCGATGCGAGTTCGACGAGGTCGCCGACATCTATATCGTGAACACCTGCACGGTGACCGATCGCGCCGATACCGAGAGCTTAAAGCTCGCGCGGCGCGCGCGCCGGCTCAATCCTGATGCGCGCGTGGTGATGACCGGATGCCTTGCGCAGGCAAACCCCGCGGTGCTGGCAGGCTCGCCCGCGATCGACGCGGTGGTCGGACTCGGCCGTCCCGAAGACCTGGAACGCGCGGTGCTCGGCGAAGCCGCGGACCGCGTGATGGTTGCGAACCTGCGCAAGGAGCGCGCGCCGATCGAGCTTGGAGCGGTTGCGCTGGAGGGCCGCACGCGCGCGTTCCTCAAGCTGCAGGAGGGATGCGACCAGTTCTGCAGCTTCTGTATCGTGCCGACCTCGCGCGGAACTTCGCGCAGCGTGGAGCCGCGGCGCATCTTCGACGCGATCGATCGGCTCGCAGCCTCGGGCTTTCGCGAAGTGATCCTGACCGGAGTTCACCTCGGCGGCTATGGCCGCGACCTCGATCCGCCGGTCAGCCTGGAGGCGCTGCTCGAGATGGTCGCCGAGCGCTCGCCGATAGGCCGGGTGCGGATAAGCTCGCTCGACCCCGAAGAACTGAGCGACCGAATCCTGGAAATCATGGCCGCCAGCGACAAGTTCTGCCCGCATCTGCACCTGCCGCTCCAGGCCGGCACCGATGCGACGCTGGTCCGGATGCGCCGACGCTACGACGTCGCGCACTTCAGGAACCGGATCGAACGCGTGCTCGAGCTGATGCCATCTGCTGCGGTCGGCACAGACCTTATCGCGGGCTTTCCCGGCGAGACCGCCGCAGATTTCGACAATTACTTCAAATTTATCGAAGCGCTTCCGCTTGCCTACTTCCACGTCTTCCCGTACTCCGTGAGGGCGGGGACCACGGCCGCCAAGCTGCAGGGCAGGGTCGCGCCAGGCGACATAAAGCGCCGCGCGGAAATCCTGCGCGCGCTCGGCGAGGACAAGCGGCGGCGCTTCATCGAACGGTTTGATGGATCGAAACTTAAAGTGCTGCTTGAAGAACGGGGCGCGGACGGTAGGCTGAGAGGCTACAGCCGCAATTATATCCGCGTGCTGGTGGAGGGTCGCGAAGCTCTTGGGAACGACGAAGTTGAGGTGGTGGCATCGCATATTGAAGGCGTTGCCCTTGTCGGGCAGGTGGCTCGGCCCCAAACCGGGCCCGGAGCCTGCGCCGCCACCGCGCGCTGAGGAAGACCGCGCAGACCTGGAACGGCGGTTCAACTACACTTTCGTGCGTCCCGAGCTGCTGCGGACCGCACTCACCCATCCGAGCGCCGCGGTCGGTCCCGAGCCACACTATGAGCGGCTGGAGTTTCTGGGCGACGCGGTGCTCGACCTCGCGATCGCGGACCTGCTGATGCGCCGGTTGCCCGAGGCCAAGGAAGGCGTGCTCTCCAAGGAGCGCGCCTCGATCGTCAACGGCCGCACCCTTGCGGCCAAAGCGCAGGAAATCGGTATCGGCCGGGCGCTAAGGCTGGGCAAGGGCGAGGAGAAAAGCGGCGGACGCGAAAAGATCTCGATACTCGCGGCGTCGTTCGAGGCGGTGATCGGCGCGATCTACACCGACAGCGGGCTTGGGCCGGCGCGGACGGTGATCGAGGGGCTCTTCGCGGGCGACATCGGCGGTCCTTCAACCGAACGCGACTACAAGACCGAATTGCAGGAAATCGCCTACCGCCGCTTTCGCAGCCAGCCGGTTTACGAACTGGTGTCGTCGCGCGGCCCCGATCACGCCAAGATGTTCACCACGCGAATCCGAATCGCCGGCCGCGATCTTGGCGTGGGCGAGGGCGGCAGCAAAAAGCAGAGCGAGCAAGCCGCGGCGCGCGCCGCGCTCGACCGCATCGAGAGCGAAAAACGTGAGCGTCGCTGAACCACATCGCGCAGGCTTCGTCACGCTCGGCGGGCGCACCAACGTCGGCAAATCGACGCTGCTCAACCGGATGGTCGGGCACAAGGTCGCGATCGTCACGCCGCGCCCGCAGACCACGCGCCGCCGCATCCTCGGTATCCGCTCCGACCCCGACGCGCAGTTAATCTTCGTAGATACCCCGGGATTGCATCGTCCGCGAAGCGCGCTCGACCAGCACATGATCGAAATCGCGCGCCGATGCCTCGGCGAGGGCGAGGTCGTTCTCGGCGTGGTCGAGGCGGCCGCTCCGCTTGGCGAGGGCGACCGCGCCTTTCTCGCCGAATTGCGCGAGATAAAGGCGCCGCGGGTTGTCGCGGTCAACAAGATCGATCGCGTGAGCCGCGCCGGCTTGTTCGCCGCGCTCGAGCAATGCGGGCGCGAGGCGCCCGAGGCCGAGATCGTTCCCGTGAGCGCTCTTAAGGGCGGCAACGTCGAAGAACTGGTCGCGGTCGTCAAGCGGATGCTGCCCGAGGGTCCGGCGCTGATGCCCGAAGACGAATACACCGACCAGACCGAGCGGACGATCGCCGCCGAGGTCGTGCGCGAGAAAGTGTTCCTCGCGATGCGCGAGGAGGTGCCGTTTTCGACCGCCGTGGTGGTGGAGAATTTCGTCGAGGAAAGCGATCGCCGGCTGCTCAGGATCGACGCGGTAATCGTCGTCGCGCGCGAGGCGCATAAGGGGATGCTGATTGGGGCAGGCGGGCGGCAGCTCAAGCAAATCGGCACCGCGGCGCGCCTGGAACTGGAAAAGATGCTGGGCGCGCGCGTCTTCCTGCAGCTCCTGGTCAAGGTCGAAAAGGATTGGACGCGCAGCCCGCGCAAGATCGCGGAGCTGGGGCTCTAGGCGGAGCCGGGATTCGATGATGAAACCGGTCGCGAACGCCGCCGGCCCCGCGGACGCGCTGGGCGCGCTGCTCAGGGGCGCGCCGGTCGTGGTCCTGGTCGGCCGCGCCAACGCCGGCAAATCGACCCTGTTCAACCGGATCGCCCGCGGCCGCCGCGCGATCGTAAGTCCGGTCGCCGGCACCACGCGCGACCTCAACCTCGGCCAGGCCGAGCATCGCGGACGCAGTTTCTTCATCATCGACAGCGGCGGACTCGAATTGGGCGGCCGCGAACGGATGGGCAAGCGGGTCGCACAAGATGCCTTGCGCGCGGTCGCGCTGGCCGACGTCGTGGTCTTCATGCTCGACGGGCGAGGCGGTCTCGGCCCCGGCGATCGCGAAGCCGTCGAGCTGATTCGGGCGACCGGACGGCCGATGGTCGCGGCGGTGAATAAGATGGACCGCGCGGGGGTGGAAGCGGCGGCCGCCGAGTATCATGCGCTCGGAATCTCGCCGATGCTGCTCATCTCGGCTGCTCACGGACGCGGGATCGAGGACTTGCTCGACGAGATCGTCGAACGGTTGCCCGCCGCCGAGGCCGCGCCGCCGGCGCCGCCCGATCTGCGCCTTGCGTTCATTGGCCGTCCCAACGTCGGCAAATCGTCGCTGCTCAATCGTCTCGCCGGTTTCGAGCGCGCGATCGTGGACGATACGCCCGGCACCACGAGGGATCCGGTTGACCTGCGCCTGCGCGCCGCGGACCGCGACGTGCTTCTGATCGACACCGCAGGAATCCGCCGCCCTGCAAGGGTGGAAGGCGAACTCGAGCATTTCTCGGTCGGCCGCGCGATCGAGACGATTCGCCGCGCCGAGGTGCTGGTCCTGGTGATCGATTCGACCGAGGGCGTCACCGACCAGGACGCGCGCCTAGCTCACCTGGTCGAAAGCGAGGGCCGCGCCCTGGTCGTGGTGTGCAACAAGTGGGACCTTGCCGCGAAGGCGGGACGGCGGGTCGCGGCCTTCGTGCGCGATGCGGAGGCGCAGGTGCCGTTCCTGGGGTTTGCCGAGATGCTGTTCACGTCGGCACTGACCGGCGACGGCGTGGATAAGATCATCCCGGCGGCGATGAGGGCCGCCGATTCATGGCGCGCGACCTTCCAGACTGCGAATCTCAACCGCATCCTGGCCGAGGCCACGGCCGCGATGGATCCCCCGATGATCGAGCGGCGGCGGCTTCGGCTGATGTACGTCACTCAGGTCGGCCACTCGCCGCCGCGTCTCGCGTTCTTCGCCAACGTCGAAGGCGATATTCCGGCGCACTACCTGCGTTTTCTCGCGACCCGATTTCGCGCGGCGCTGAGACTCGTCGGTACGCCTCTTTTGATGAGCTTCCGCCGCACCGGCCGCACGTGGGCCGAGGCGCGCGCAAGCGGCGCCGTGCGGCACAAGGAATCGCCTCCTAAGCCGCTCGCCAAGACGTCAGCAAAAATCCCAGCCAAGAAATCAGTCAAAACATCCGCCAAGACATCCGCCAAGGGGCCCAGGGCGAAGCGATGAGCGTGCGGACGAGCGGGGTGGCGGCCCGCGCCGAGCGAAGCGGCGCCGGCGTTGTGGAAAGGTGCGCGCCGGCCGCATTTCGCCGCGTCAAACGGGTCGGATATAGTAGCTATACGCAAGGTCGGCTTTAGTGATCCTGATCCTGGATTTCGGCAGCCAGTACACGCAGCTAATCGCTCGCCGCGTGCGCGAGGCCAAGGTCTATTGCGAGATTCATCCCTACAATCTTGCGATCGAAAAGATTCGCGCGATGCATCCGCGCGGAATCATCCTCTCCGGCGGCCCGGCGAGCCTCTACGAGGCCGACGCGCCGGATATCGCGCCCGAGGTGTTGCGCATCGGATGCCCGGTGCTGGGAATTTGCTACGGGCTCTACGTGATCGCGCAGCATCTGGGCGCGCATAGCGCGGGCGCCGGCAAGCGCGAGTACGGTCCGGCCGAGCTCATAATCGACCGTCGCGATGAATTGTTCGAGGGGCTCGCCGACCGCGAATTCCCGGTATGGATGAGCCACGGCGACCGCGTCGAAGAAATTCCGTCCGCGCTCGAAGCGATCGCGCACAGCGGCAATTCGCCGTATGCGGCGGTGCGCTCGCACGACGGTCTGCTCCGCGGCATCCAGTTCCATCCCGAGGTCGCCCACACGCCGTGCGGGATCCGGGTGCTCGGTAACTTCGTGCACCGGATTTGCGGCGAGGCGGGCGATTGGACGCCGGCCGCTTTCGTCGAGACCAAGCTCGGCGAGATTCGCGCCCGCGTCGGCGGCGACGGTCGCGTGCTGATGGGGCTCTCGGGCGGGGTCGATTCGTCGGTCGCCGCCGTGCTCATCCATCGCGCGATCGGCGACCGCCTCAAGTGCGTCTTCGTGGACACCGGCCTCCTGCGCGCGGGCGAGCGCGAGCGGATGGAGACGGTGTTCGCCGGGCAACTGGGAATCTCGCTCAGCGTGGTGGATGCCTCCGAGCTTTTTTTCAAGCGCCTCGCCGGCGTGCTCGACCCCGAGCAGAAGCGGCGCATCATCGGCCACACCTTTATCGAAGTTTTCGAAAAGGAGGCCGAGCGGCTTGGCGGCGCGAAATTCCTCGGCCAGGGAACGCTCTATCCGGACGTGATCGAGTCAGTCTCGTTCAAGGGCCCCTCGGCCGTGATCAAGTCGCATCACAACGTCGGCGGATTGCCGGAGCGGATGCGCCTGGAGCTGGTCGAGCCGCTGCGCGAGCTGTTCAAGGACGAAGCGCGCGCGGTCGGCCGCGAACTGGGCCTTGGTGCCGACGTCGTCGATCGCGAGCCGTTCCCGGGCCCGGGCCTGGCGGTGCGGATCGTGGGCGAGGTGACGCGCGAGCGCGTGGAGCTATTGCGCCGCGCCGACCTGATCGTGATGGAGGAGATCGCGGCGGCCGGGTTAGGCGCGCGGCTCTGGCAGGCGTTTGCGGTGTTGCTGCCGCTCAAGACCGTGGGCGTGATGGGCGACGGGCGCAGCTACGAGAGCGTGATCGCGATTCGCGCGGTCGAGTCGTCAGACGGGATGACCGCGGACTGGGCGCGGATCGATCCGGGGGTGCTCGCGCATCTCTCCAACCGCATCACCAACGAGGCGCGCGGCGTCAACCGCGTCGTCTATGACATCACCTCCAAGCCGCCCGCGACCATCGAATGGGAGTAGCACACGCGTGACCGTACGTACCCGCTACGCGCCGAGCCCGACCGGCGCGCTGCATATCGGCAACGTGCGCTCGGGATTGTTCGCCTACCTGTATGCGCGCCACAGCGGCGGCGAGTTCATCCTCCGCATCGACGACACCGACCAGGAGCGCTCGACCGAGGAGTCGCTCGCCGAGATTCTTGAAAGCCTGCGATGGCTCGGGATGGAGTGGGATAAGGGACCGCCCGATCGCAGCTATTTCCAGTCAAGCCGCTTCGACCGCTATCGCGAGGGCGCGCTTCAGTTGCTGCGCGAGAAAAAGGCCTATCCCTGCCATTGCACCGCCGAGGAACTGGAGGCGAAGCGCAAGCAGGCCGAACGCGAGCATCGCAAGCCCGGCTACGACGGCAAGTGCCGCGACCTGCCGTTCTCGCCGGACCTCGAGCTTCCCGACAAGCGCGCCGGGCGCAATTACACGATTCGCTTCCGGTCGCCGCGCACCGGCCAGACCGTGGTCGAAGACCACGTCAAGGGCCGCGCCGTGTTCGATAACGCGGAACTCGACGACCTGATCATCTTCCGCTCCGACGGCGTGCCGACCTACAATTTCGCCACCGTGCTCGACGACGCCGACTTCGGCATCACCCACGTCGTCCGCGGCGACGACCATCTTCCCAACACGCCGCGCCAGATGCAGATTTTCTACGCGCTCGGGCTCAAGCCGCCCGAATACGCGCATCTGCCGATGGTGATGGGGCCCGACGGGCAGAAGCTCTCCAAGCGCCACGGCGCGACGTCGGTCTTTGCCTATCGCGACGCCGGCTACTTTCCCGAAGCCTTGTTGAACTACCTGGCACGGCTCGGATGGTCGCACGGCGACCAGGAGGTCTTTTCCAAAAAGGAGCTGGTTGATTATTTCGGCTTCGAGGCCTGCGGCAAATCGGCCGGCATATTTAACGCCGAGAAACTTCTGTGGTTGAACTTTCACTACATGAAGGAGCGGCCGTTGCCCCAGCTAGCGCGCGAGGTCATCCCATTCATCAAACGCGCCGGCTATGCGGATATTCCCGGCGACCAGGCCTGGCTCGAAAAGATGATCGCGACGCTTCGCGAGCGGGCCAAGACGCTGGTCGAGCTGGTCGAATTCGCGAAGTTCTATCTGCGCGGCGCGATTGAAATCGATCCCAAGGCCGCCGCCAAATTCCTCAAGCCCGAGACCGCGCGGCCGCTGGAAGCGCTCGCGCACGAAATCGAATCGATCTCCGGCGACTTCGACGAGGCGGCGGTGCAGGCGGCGTTCGAGCGGGTGCTCGGGCGGTTCGAGATGAAGCTTGGCCAGCTCGCGCAGCCCGTGCGCGTCGCGCTGACCGGCGGTACGGTCAGTCCGGGAATTTACGAGGTTATAGCGGTGCTCGGCAAGGCGCGAACCGTCGCGCGATTACGGGCCGCGCTTGAGCGAATCCAACCGGGCTGATTCGGCGTTTTGCGAATATTTCCGCGCAGGTGCCTTTTTCTCGCATTTCGGGAAACGCCGCCATTAGAAATTCCCGTTTTTCTTGACTATTCTCACAAGCACGGAAATTGCTCCAGCATCTGAGAAGTCATAGCAGTCCGTCGGCACGGACGCAGAAGGCAGGACCCGGACAATGAATGAAAGCACCCATAGCGGCGAGGTTGTTGGCAGTGTCGAGGCCGCGCTGAACTACCTCGCCGAGAGCGCCGAAAAGCCGGTCACCTACATGTACAAGACCGAAGACGGCGCGCCGCAGCGGACCTACCACAACATCAAGCACACGATGACGATTCTGAACGGCCGCGCCGTTGACGAGCGGCTGACCCTGGACGGCCAGGGCTTCGCGCTGGTTCATCACCCGACCGCGGTCACCAACTTCTACGACGAGGCCGAGGTCCGCGCTATCTACTATCCCGAAGTTGAGCGCCTGGTGAAGCAGGCGACGGGAGCGGTGCGGGTGGTGGTTTTCGATCACAACGTGCGCTGCGGGCCGATGGCGAAAGAGGGGCGCAACGGCGCGCGCGAGCCGGTTCGCTTCGCACACAACGACTACACGCTTAAATCCGGACCGCAACGCGTGCGCGATCTGCTGGGCGCCGAGGCCGAGACGCTGCTCAAGAACCGCTTCACGTTCATCAACGTATGGCGGCCGATTCGCGGCCCCGTTGAAGAAGCGCCGCTTGCGGTATGCGACGCGCAGAGCATGCGCCTTGCCGACTTCGTTCCGACCGATCTCAAGTACCGCGATCGCACGGGCGAGGTTTACTCGGTCTCCTTCAATCCGGAGCATCGATGGTTCTATTTTCCGCGGATGCTGCGCGATGAAGCGCTGCTGCTGAAATGTTACGATTCCGCCGCCGACGGGCGTGCGCGCTGGACCGCGCATACCGCCTTCGACGATCCGACCTCTCCCCCCGACGCCGCGCCGCGCGAGAGTATCGAGGCGCGCACGATCGCTTTTTTCGCGCCTGAGAAAAGGAATTAGCGCCGGGCGCAGCGCGCGCTCGCCGCGCTGTCTATCAGGTTTTACAAGTCTTCCAGGGTTAGTAGTCTTCGAAGGTTAGTAGTCTTCGGCGTTTGCCGCCGCGCCCGGTGCAGGGGGCGCGACCGCGATGCCCTCTTGCTCGCAGGTGTTGGCGACGTCGTTGACGGTGGCGCGGCGGACGTCGCGCGGCCAGCGCAGATCGTCGAAGTCGGTGCCGCGATGCATCGTGCAGCGATCGTCCCACATCACGAGGTCGTGCACGCGCCATCGATGGCTGTATACGAACTGGCGCTGGGTGGCGTGCGCGATCAGCCGATCGACCAGCGCGCGCGCCTCAACGTCGGGCATCCCGGCGATATGGCCGATGTGTGACGCGACATAAAGCGTCTTTCTGCCGTTTTCCGGAATCGTCCGCGACATCACCTGGGGCACCGGCGGCAGGTTGTTGCGCTCGGCCTCGGTGAAGGCGGTGAAACCGATGCGCGCGCGCGAAAAGGCAAGCGCGTGTTCGGCGACCAAGCCTTCGAGCCGGCGCTTAAGGCCGTCGTCGAGCGCGTCGTAAGCGGCGCGCAGGTCGGCGAACTCGGTGCGCCCGCCGAGGGGCGGAATCGTGCGCGCATAGAGGAGCGAGGCGCGCGCCGGCAGATACTTGAACGAGCTGTCGGTATGCCACAGACGATTGGCCAGCTGCAGCATGCGCGTCCGGCTTTTCTCGCCCCAGATTGCGCTCCGCGAGTTGAGGTTCGAAACGTCGGCGAGCTTGTCCGAGACGCGCAGTCTCGCGCCCGGGTTCAAGGCCGCGATAGTGGTCTCCAGCGGTCCGAAGTGGCGGGAGAAATCCAGGTGCTGCTCGTCGGTGAGTTCCTGATCCGGAAATATCAGCACCCCGTAATCCCAGAACGCCTGCTTGATCGCCGCAAGGTCGGCGGAATCGAGCGGTCGCGACAAATCGATGTCGCCGATCTCGGCGGCGAAACTCTCCGTCACCGGACATACCGTGATTGCCATCGGCGGTATACTCCTGCCTGACTCGGGAGCGCGCGCCGCTTAGGGCGAAGGAGTGGAATCGGGCGCCGATCCCTGCGCGCCCGCACGCATGCTCTCGAAGAAGGCCGAGTTTGCGCTCGCGAGCTGCCCCAGGGCGGCGACAACCTGGTCGGACATTTCGGGCACCTTGTCCTTGCCGACCCTGAACACGGAGGCGTCCTCGAACACTTCGCCCGGCAGCTTGTCGGAATAGATCGTGAAGGTCAGCGCCACCGCGGACATGCGGCCGGCGAGCTTGCTGTCGATACCCTTCCACATATCAACGCATGAAAGATGAACGCCCATTCCGTAGCCGCCGCTGCCGTCGGCCAGCTGATAGCCGACCGACTTTTTGATCTTGTCCTTGAAGTCCGCGCAGAACTTCTCTCCGACGGGGTCAGAGCAATGGCACGCGACGTTGATATTGATCTTTGCGCTCGCGTCGTCGGCAATGCTGTCCGCAGGCGAAACCGCCGCCGAGACCGCTGCGATAACCAGCGCCATCACGCCTGCCGCAATTGTGAAGCGATGAATTCTCAAGACGGGGTGCAGGCTAACCAACGCCGTCGGCGCGGGCAAGAGGGAGCGCATCGAGGCTCGCGGTTTGGGCTCCATCGTCCTGCTTTCAGATCGCGCCGCGCGCGCGCAGTCCGGCGATTGCCGCGGCGTCGTATCCAAGCGTGCCCAACACCGCGTCGGTATGCTCGCCCTTCTCGGGCGTCGGCGTCCGCACCTCCCACGGGGTGCGGCTGAGATTCACCGCCTGGCCGACCAGCACCTGGCGTCCATGTGCGGCGTTCTCGATCGCGCGTGCGATACCGAGATGGCGCACCTGCGGATCGGCGAAGACCTGGTCGATACGGTAGATTGGGCCGCACGGAACGCCGGCGCGGTTGAGAACCTCGACCCATTCGGCCGACGGGCGGGTGCGCGTGATCGCCTCGATCGCGGCGTTGAGCCGGTCGCGGTTGCCAAGGCGCGCCTTTCCGCTCGAGTACGCCGGATCGGCGGCGAGTTGCTCCGCGCCGAGCGCCTTGCACAGGCGCGCGAACAGTTCATGGCCGGAAGCGGCGATATTGATGTATCCGTCGGCGGTGGCGAAGACGCCGGTCGGAATCGAG
The DNA here is from genome assembly GCA_035500095.1 of Candidatus Binataceae bacterium. Taxonomy (NCBI): domain Bacteria; phylum Candidatus Binatota; class Binatia (SeqCode); order Binatales (SeqCode); family Binataceae (SeqCode); species Binataceae bacterium (SeqCode). The sequence goes on along the minus strand of DATJXN010000090.1, from coordinate 17,788 downwards.
GTCGGATGATTGTTGCCGGCCTGTTCCGGCACCTCTTTGCCAAGCAGCCAGCGCGCCGCCTGGAAATCCAGCATCGCCACCTGCGCCGCCAGCAGGGAGGTTTGCACCCACTGTCCTTCGCCCGATTCTTCCCGTTCGAGCAGCGCGAGCAGAATGCCCATCGCGCAAAAGATCCCTGCGGTGAGATCGGCGACCGCGATCCCCACGCGGACCGGACCCTGGCCGGGCAGGCCGGTTATCGACATCAAACCGCCCATCCCCTGCGCAATCTGGTCGAGACCCGGACGATCGGCGTAGGGTCCGTCCTGGCCGAAACCTGAGATGCTCGCGTAGACCAGGCGCGGATTGATCGCCCGCATCTTCTCGTAATCGATGCCGAGGCGGCGTTTCACATCGGGGCGATAGTTTTCGACCAGCACGTCGGCGCTGGCCGCCAGCCGTTGGAGGATTTCGAGCGCCTCGGGATGCTTGAGGTTGAGTGTCAGGCTTCGCTTGTTGCGATGGAGATTCTGGAAATCCGGACCCGCACGCGAGCCGACTTCGGTGGCGTCGTTATCGGGCGTCTCGATTTTCAGGACGTCGGCGCCCCAGTCGGCGAGCTGGCGCACCGCCGTAGGTCCAGAGCGGGCGCGAGTTAGGTCGATGACCTTGAAGCGCGAAAGCGGAAGCTTGCCCATAGCATTCGCATCATAGTGCGGCCGACGCTGCGATCGCCAACAGACCGCTAAGACGCGCGCATCGCGCGCAGGCGCCTGCCAGAGCTGCGGGTGCCACACCCGGGATGCTCGGTTACAAGCGCGCGCAAGTCTGGCGCGCTAAGTTTTGCTCTTGGGTGTTTCGGGAACGCCGCCTTCCATCTGCGACCGCCATTTGTCGATGGTCTCGATATTGAAGCGCCAGTCGCTGCCGATCCGAAAGGCTGGAATCTTACGCCGTTTGATTAGCCGGTAGATGGTGGAGGGATGAACGTGCAGATACTCTGAAACCTCCTCCACGGTCATTACCTTGCTCTGTCGTCCGAACAACGGCCGGTCACTATCTCGAGCCATATCATCCCCCCAACCCTGCAAACACCCGCGACACGCCGGAGATTCTTCTAATGAGCCGGGAAAGGTTCTCACTCACCGGATCCGGCACCGGCGCTCCCTTGGCAGCGCCTATCGCAGTCTCGCACGCGGCTGACAGCATATCTGCGCGGCGCAGAGGCTGTTATTGCCTGTCTAGCATCATCAGCTAAGGCCGCATAGATGGCGCGGCGAATTCGCTGAATTGTACGCGCACATAAAGTTAAAAATGCTCAGAACTGCGAAAATTTGAAAAAAAATTTGCTGATGATGGTTGTGCGGCGCAGCAAGCGGTCAAAAAAGCGACACATCGCTGTGGCGCGGGCACGACAGCATCTGCGCGATCTTGCAGCGCCAGTGTGCGGGATGCTTCGACGAATATCCCCGAGCGGATCAGATCTCTGCAGTGTGGTGCCTATTTATGGCGAACATTGACTAACAGTGCTCACCCTCGAGACGCGAACGAAACCTCAGTTGTAGCGAGCGCAATAACGAGCGGGAAATTTGGTCATAGGTGCGTCATAACGCTCATCTAGGCATAAATTCTGCATAAAGACAGTTTCCGCGGGAATTTTTTCCCAAGGCCCGCGGGAGGCTCCAGAATCCGCGGTATTGGATCGCGCTGCTCACTGTTGGCCTTGGAAAGCATGCCGAATCTGCACGCGGAGGCTTGAGGCATTAAGACAATGGCGGACCTTTCCGGAATCGGAGCCAACATGCTGGAGTTTCTGAGAGCGCGATCCAGGCGCAGCGGCGCGCCCGCGTCCTCCGACGCGGCCGGCTCGGGCGCGCTCGAGCTACCACCTCGTCATCAGATCGACCTGCTGCAGTTCGTGCTCGACAATATGGGCGAGGGCGTGATGGTTTGCGATCGGGATTCGCGCCTGGTGCTGTTCAACCGCGGCGCAAGCGCGATCTGTGGCGCCGACCTGCGAGGGGTCGACCTCAACGCCGCCGGCGACCAATGCCAGTTGCTCGCCTCTCATGACGGAAACCCGATCGCGGTGGAGGAGTGGCCGCTCTCCCGTGCGATGCGGGGCGAGGAAGTCAACAACGCGCAGTTCATCGTGCGTGGGCCGGCCAGGGCGTCCGACTTGTGGGTCGAAATCTTCGCGCGCCCGGTCAGAACCGACGACGGCACCATCCTTGGCGGGATGGTGGTGATAAGCGACATCAACGAGAGAAAAATTGCCGAGGAGCATACAAAACGCGCCCAGGCGCTCGCGCGCGAGGCGGAACGGCTGCGCTCCGAGTTCCTCAGCAACATGAGCCACGAAATCCGCACCCCGCTCAACGGCATTATCGGAATGACGCAGCTGCTGCTCGGCACCGAGCTCAGCCCCGAGCAGCGCGAGTACGCCGAGACCGTGCAACTGAGCACCGACCTGCTGTTCGGAATGGTCAACGATCTGCTGGATTTCTCCAATCTCGCCGCGGGCAAGGTTGTGCTGCAGCAGATCGACTTCGACCTTCTGCAGGTAGTCGAGACCGCGGTCGGGCTCTTCGGCGAACGCGCGCAGCGCAGCAACGTCGAGCTTATTCTTGATGTCGACGATGAGGTGCCGCGTCTGCTCCGGGGCGATCCCGCGCGGCTTCAGCAGGTGCTGGTGAACCTGATCAGCAACGCGGTCAAGTTCACCGAGCGCGGCGAGATAGTTCTGCGCCTGGTGAAAGAAGAGGAGTCCGCAGCCGCAACGGCCGTGCGCTGCGAGGTGCGGGATACCGGGATTGGGATCGCGCCCGAGGCGCAGAAGCTGCTCTTTCAACCGTTTTCCCAGGTTGACGGTTCGACCACGCGCAAGTACGGCGGTTCGGGGTTGGGGCTGGCCATCTCGGCGCAGCTGGTCGAGCGAATGGGAGGGCGGATCGAGGTCGAGAGCGAGCCCGGCCGCGGATCCGTGTTTCGCTTCACGATGAGGTTGCACAAGCAGCGCCCCTTCGTGAGCGCTGCGACGGATTTGCGCGCCGAGCTTAAACGCATGCGGCTGCTGGTGGTCGAGGACAACGCGACGCTGAGCGCGAGCCTCTGCAAGCGGCTCGCGGGATGGGGCGTGCACGCCGACGCGGCGGCCGACGGCGCGCGCGCGCTGCACTTGCTGTGCACCGGCGCCGCTGCGGGAACGCCGTACGACGCGGCGATCGTCGATCTGCACGCACCCGCCGGCGGCGGCGTTCATCTCATGCGCGCGATCAAGGCGGACCCGGCGATCAGCGGCACCTGGCTTATCGCCACCAGTTCGCCCGACGCGGAAGCTTCGAGCCGGGCGCGAGATTCGTTGCAAGCCGACCGCTGGCTCGCACGGCCTATCAGGCCGTCGCAACTCCTGCTCATCCTGGGCGACCTTCAGAAGCACAGACATCGCGAGCAGCAGGCCAGACACGGCGTCAACGGCGCGCTGATCGGAGAAGCTCAATCGCGCCGCCAGCCCCCCAATGCCTTGCGGGTGCTGGTAGTCGAGGACAACGCGATCAACCAGAAGCTTGCGCTCAACCAGTTGCGCAAGCTTGGCTACGCCGCCGACGCGATCGACAACGGCCCCGCTGCGCTGGAAATGCTGGCGCGCGGATCATACGCGGCGGTCCTGATGGATTGCCAGATGCCGAAGATGGACGGCTACGCGACCACCGCCGAGATTCGGCGGCGCGAATCAGGCCTCCAGCACACGATCATCATCGCGATGACCGCCTTTGCCCAGGAGGGAGCGCGCGAGCGATGTTTTGCCGCCGGCATGGACGACTACATGGCCAAGCCCGTAAGGCTGGAGGCGCTCGAGGCGGCGCTGGCGCGCTGGGTCCCGTTGAATGGGGCCGCAAACGCGCACAACGGCGCAGGCCGGGCGGGGGCTTCCTCGAGTTGCGACAGTATCGATCCCGAGGTGATGATCGAGCTGCTCGACCTCTCGCGCGGATGCGAAAGCGGCGATTTCCTGCGGGAGCTTATCGATATGTTCTACGGCGAACTGGACTCCCGGCTGGCCTCGATGCGCGAAGCCTCGTTGCACGGCCAGCTGAGCGCGCTCGACGAGCGCGCTCACGAATTCAAGGGCTCGTGTCTTAGCCTGGGCCTCGCCCGGATGGCGAGGCTGTGCAGCCAACTCGAAGTCCTGGCGCGCGAAGGGTCGGGTGAAGGGGCGCAGCCGCTGCTCGACGAGATCGAACATGAGGCGAGAGTCGTCCGCCCGCTGCTCGAAGCCGAAAGATCGTGCGCGTCGCGCGAGGGCAGCGCTCCGCGCCCGTCAAATTCGCATTGAACTGATTCGGCCGGCTCTCCAAAGCCGCATCGAGCTGCGACGCGCCGCCCGGTTTGCCGGCGTTCGCCTTCCGTCAGGAAGATCGCTTGCCTCCGGTCGCTTCTCCCGCGTAAAGACTTATGCATGCCGCGAGCATCCGCGAGGCAAAATTCCGCCGCCCAAGCCCCGGCCAACAAAAGTTCCGCAGACGAGCTCGAATCGTTCCGCCAGGCTGTGCGCCGCCGCCCGGTCTCGCGCCAGGAAATCCCGGACGAAGCCGAAAGTCCGTCTCTGCCGCCGGCCGTGCAGTTCCGCGTGATGCGGATAGCGCACGCGCATGGAATGGCGGTGCCGGAGCCGATTTTCGAATGCGACGCGGCGGATGCGATGGGGAACGGCTATGTGACCGCCTTCGTCGAGGGCGAGACAAATCCGCGGAAGATCCTGCGCGAGGCGGAGTTCGGCGAGGCGCGCGCGCGCCCCGCCCATCTCGATCCTGAGCATATCGATACGGGCCATCGCGGGCTTCCTGCAAATGGTTGGGGAACCGGCGATGGCCGATAGTCATCGAGATAGTTATCGGATTTTCGGATTCACCGACGAAGAGCTTGCGACGCTCGAGCTCAGCTGGCGGCCCGGCCTGTTCGAGGGCCAGGTGGCGCTGGTCTCCGGTGCAGGTACGGGGCTGGGCAAGGCGATCGCCTACCAGTTCGGCCGCCTCGGAGCGAAGCTGGTGATTTGCGGTCGCAGGGCCGAGCCGCTGGAGCGCACGGCTGCGGGGATGCGTGCGCTTGGAATCGATTGTCTCGTTCATCCGATGACGATCCGCGACCCGGAGCAGGTCGCGGCGCTGTTTGACGCCGCGTGGAGTCGCTACGGACGGCTCGACGTGTTGGTCAACAACGCCGGCGGCCAGTTTCCGCAACCGGCGATCGACTTCAGCGTCAAGGGGTGGCTCGCGGTCATCGACACCAACCTGAACGGCACCTGGTACATGATGCAGGCGGCGGCGCGGCGATGGCGCGCCACCGGGAGCCCCGGATGTATCGTCAATATTGTCGCCGTAGTGGAACGCGGTATGCCGGGAGTCGCGCATACGGCGGCCGCGCGCGCCGGGGTTATCTACCTGAGCAAGACGCTCGCCGTCGAATGGGCGCCGCTCAAGATTCGGATCAACAATGTGGCGCCCGGCGTAACGGCGACCGAAGGCATGAACGTCTATCCGGAGGAGGCGAGGGCGGAGTTCCGGCGCGCCAATCCGATGATGAAATTCGGCGACGCGCAGGACGTTGCGGACGCCTGCTGCTACCTCGCCGGGCCAAGCGGAAAATTCATCACCGGCGAAATCCTCGCAATCGACGGCGGCTTCCAGATGTGGGGGGAACAATGGACCGCCGGCCGCCCTGACTACTTCAAGCTCAAAGGATGATCGAAGATGGCGTGGGCTCGCGCGACCGTTGGCGCTTTTTTCAAGGCGGTGGTATAGGGCGGATCGGAGAGCCGACAAAAACCTTGCGGAAGATCGCGCGGCGATCGTTCCGCGGCGGTCCAGGAGGAAAATATATGGCGGGCAGCGGACACGTTTCCGAACACAAGCAGCAGCCGAAAGCCAAGGGCCAACATCCGATGACCCAGATCGCGACGCGGTCCTTGTTCGAGAACCAGGAAGTGCGCGTGTGGGAGATGGACGTCGCGCCCGGCGCCACCTTCGGCCTCCATCACCACACCAACGACTACGTGCTCTACATCACCAGCGGCGCGAATCTCAAAGTTGACGACCGCGACTACGGCGCCTACGACTTCGTCGCGCACGATCGCTCGGTCTATTACATCAAGGCCGGCGGCACCGAGAGCTTCCGCAACGTCAGCGAGACGCCATTTCGCGAGGCTCTGATCGAAATCAAGCGGCCGCCGAAGCCCGGCCAGGATCGCGCCGGCTTCACCTCCTGCGACGCGCTGGTCGGCACCGCGGATCGCGCGGGCAGCATCTGCGTGATGGAGAATGGGCGGATGCGGATCGTCGAGACTACGCTGCCGCCGGGCAAGAGCCTCGGCAAGCGGCACTGCGAGCGCGATACCGCGGTGTTTGTGGTCCAGCCGGGCAAGGTCAAGGTGACGGAACGTGCCGCCGCGGGCCCTGAGCGGTCCAAGGAAGAGACGCGCAACGCCAAGGATGTGTACTGGCAGCCGTCCGGAGTCGAGCGCGACCTCGCGAACGTCGGCAAGAGTGTGTATCGCGAGATCAGCGTCGAAGTTAAGTAGGTCAAATAGTCCGGCGCGCCCGGATGCGTCGAAAAAACACGGCGGCCGTATCCTCAATCAGGGGATCGCGGGCGCCGTGCGTTTTGGGGCGAAGGGCCGAGGGGTGCGTCTATAGCTCCCAGGCTTCATGCGCGAGCACCACGCGATATCCGTCGGGATCTTCGAAAGTCAGTCCATGTTGGTCCCAGTAGGGATTGAAGGACGGGACCGGCTCGTAGCCCGCCTTTTTGATCCGCGCAACAGCAGCATTCCATTCGCCTTCATCGGGTAGATAGAACACCAGCAGATTGTCGGCCGTTGGCGCTCGGCCGGCGCAATGCCCATGCGCTTTCGTGAATTCCAGATGATACGGCGCGCCCGGCGACCCGAGCATAACTCCGTCAAACCCGGCGTGATGCTCGAAGCGGTATAACTCGGCAAAGCCGAGGCCTTCGTTGTAAAAGCGCGCGACCGCTTCCAGGTTGTCGGTTGGTCGCGCAACCCGCATTTTGGCCGTACCGGTCATGTGGGCACCTGGGCGCTAATCTCATGAACTTCAGGCCGTCCGACGCGCGCCCGGAGGTGCGCGCGGCGGCCGAACGCACAACGGCCGCAGCCCTTTAGGGGGCTGCGGCCGTTGCTTTTGCTGTTTACAGCCCGGCTCTTACTGATTCGGAATCAGTTCGACCCGGCGGTTCTGAGCACGTCCTTCGGCGGTCTTGTTGGTCGCGACGAAGTCCGTCTTGCCATAGCCGTGCGGGCTCAGGCGGTTCTCCGCGATTCCGTGGTCGACGAGGTATTTCACCACCGCGTCGGAACGGCGCTCGGAGAGCTTCAGGTTGTAGCGCACGGAACCGATCGCGTCGCAGTAGCCGTTGACGTTGACCGATACATCGGCGTGCTGCTTCAGGATACCCGCGGCTTCGTCGAGCACGGCCGCATCTTGCGGACGGATCTTCGACTTGTTGAAGTCAAAGTGCACGCCACGCAGGATTAGCTTCTCCGGCGGCGGAGGAGGCGGCGGCGGAGGCGGAGGAGGCGGCGGCGGAGGCGGAGGAGGCGGCGGCGGAGGCGGCGGCGGTGGACACAGATAGTGACCGATCGCTCCACCGGCCAGACCGCCCACGGCTAGACCGGTCGGAATGCCCCAGGCGAAGTAGCTGCTCTCGTGCGAGCTGTGATTCTCCTCTGCCAGGATCACGGCAGTGGCGATTCCAGCTCCGACTACCGCGCCCCCCAAAGCGCCCAGCGTTTCACAGCCCCTTTGTTCCTCATTGGCTGAACAGCCGGCGACCATGCATACGGCGGCCGCTCCCATCAGGTACAGACCGAATTTTCTAATCACCATCATCCTTCCTTCCCAGCCATGGACGAGCAGCGCGCTCCAGCGATGCCTCTCCCCCGGCCAGCTAGAGTTACCTGGGAACCTTCCCCCCTCAAAAACTAACCTGCAAGGTTGTTGCATATGTCATCACCCGCGACAAGCCCCATCCGCCCCTATTTTTCACCCCGATGGCTTGAATTTGGGCGCTCGCGCCGCCTGGCTAACCCGGATTCCGGGGCGCCGCGCGCTCTGGCTGTCAGGCTGAAACCGGCTGTGGTATAGCAGCGCCTATACTGAGCCGGCTGGCTCATCAGGAGCAAAACCATGCGTTTCGGCCTCTTGTACTCCCAACAAACACGACCCGATAAGCCCGCCACGCAGGCTCAGCTTTACCGGGAGATGCTCGAGGAGCTTGAGGCGGGGGAGGCCCTGGGCTTCGATTCCGCCTGGCTCGTTGAGCATCATTTTCTCACTGACGGCCTTTGCCCGTCGCCGCTCATCGCGGCGGCCGCCATAGCGGCGCGCACGCGCCGCATGACCATTGGCACCAGCATGTATCTCCTGCCGCTCCATCGCCCGGTGCAATCGGCCGAAGACGTGGCGGTGCTCGACAACATCTCCAACGGCCGCATCATCCTGGGCGTGGCGGCGGGCTACCGGCCCGAGGAGTTCGCCGGATACGAAGAAGAACGCGCGGGCCGCGAGCGGCGGATGGAAGAGCAGCTCGACATCATGATCAAGGCCTGGACCACCGAGTCGTTTTCGTACGAAGGCCGCTACTACAAGATTCCCGAGACCTCAGTCACGCCCAAGCCCGTGCAGAAGCCGCGCCCGCCGATCTGGATAGGCGCGTCGACGCGCGGCGGCGTGCGCCGCGCCGCGCAATGGGCAGATGCGCTGGTCGCCTCGCCGCGCCACCACGTTGCCGAGCTCAAGCAGCATTTCGCGGTCTATCACGAGTACCTGGGCAAGTTCGGCAAGCATCCCACCTACGTGCCGGTCATCCGCGAGGTCTATTGCGCCCCGACCACGGCGCAGGCCGAGGAACAGGCGCGCGACGGTGTGATGCACATCCACGGCGGAATGTACGGCAAATGGTCGGGCGTGCGGCCGCTGCGCGACGACCACGGCGAGCTGGTCAAGGACCCGGCCACGGTGACTTTCGAGAGCCATCGCGAGCGCTTCATCATCGGCAGCCCCGACCATTGCGTGCGCGAGATCAAGCGCTATCGGAGCGAGATCGGAATGGACTATCTTATCTGCTGGATGAAGCTTCCCGGCGTGGATATGGACAAGACCATGAACTCGATGCGGCTGTTCGCGAAGGAAGTGATGCCGCACGTCAAAGGCTGATACAGGAGGTTCACCGACAATGCGCAGCTGGATCGATCTTAACAGCGACATGGGCGAGTCCTTCGGCAACTACGTGCTGGGCCGCCCTGACGAAGTGATGAAACAGATCAACCACGCCAACATCGCCTGCGGCTTTCACGCCGGCGACCCGGTGTGGATTCGGCGCACGGTGGAATCGGCCAAGCGCTATGGCGTGACGCTCGGTGCGCACCCGGGCTTTCCCGACAAGATGGGTTTCGGGCGGCGCCTGATGAACATCACGCAGCAGGAAGCGCGCGACTACGTGGTTTACCAGGTCGGCGCGGTCAAGGCCTTCGCCGATGCCGCCGGAGTCAAACTGATCGCGGCCAAGCCGCACGGCGCGTTCTACCTGTGGGCGCAGCAGAGCGAGGCGAACTCGCGGGCGATCCTCGAAGGCTTCCGCGAAGTCGATCCCAACTTCGTCGCTTATCTGCCGGCGCTGCCGCGTCATCCGATGCTCGAGGTCGCGGAGAAGATGGGCTTTCGGGTGATCAAGGAGTTCTATCCCGGCCTGGTTTACTCCGAAGACGGTTCGATCGGCGTCAAGCGCACCTACGGCGAGGAAAACATCGAGGAGATGGTCGGCCTTGTGATGAAGTTCGTCACCGAGGGCAAGGTCAAAAGCTCAAGCGGCAAGGACATCAAGATCGACGCCGACAGCATCTGCGTGCACGGCGACGTGATCAACGCGCCCGAGGTTCTGGCCGCCTTGCACAAGGCGCTCAAGCAGGCCGGAGTGACCGCGCGGAGCGCCGTGCAGGACCTAGCGGCCAAGGGCAAGAGCAAGGGCAACGGCCGCGCGCATGCCGCGCATGCCCATGCCTGATTAGCTGCGGATTCTCGTTTTCGGTGGGAAAGACCGGGCGGAAGGCGGGCCGCGGTGCGTAGCCGGCCCACGTAAATATTGCGCCCGCTCAAGTCAGGAGAATCGAATCACGATGGCGCTCGAAAAATTCGTCAACGCCTACATCGCGCGGACGCCGCGCTCGCGTGCGATCTACGAAGACGCGCGCACGGTCCTGCCCGGCGGCGTCAGCGGCAACGCCAAGTTTCTCAAGCCCTACCCGCTCTATGTCAAGCGCGCGCGCGGCGCGCACGTCATCGACGTTGACGGCAACGACTACGTCGATTTGCTCGACGCGGTCGGCGCGGCGATTCTCGGCCACGGTCATGAGGCAATAACGCGCGCGGTCAAGGAGCAGATTGACGAGGCGATCCTGCCGCTGATGGCCACCGAGCTCGAAGTGAAGCTAGCGAAGAAAGTCGCGCAGCTTATGGACTACATGGAGATGATCCGCTTCGTGAACAGCGGCTCGGAGGCGACGCTGATGGCGATGCGAGCGGCACGCGCGTTCACCGGGCGCGAGCGGATCGCCAAGTTCGAGGGCAACTACCACGGCCAGCACGACTGGTCGCTGGTCGGCGGCGCGGTGGGCGGGCAGGGACCCGAAAACGAGCCGCTCGCGATGCCGGATTGCGCCGGAATTCCGCATTCGGTGATCGATAGCGTGCTGCTGCTGCCGTATAACGACATGGCCGCGATCGACCTGGTGCGCCGCCACGGGCGCGAACTCGCGGCGGTGATTATCGAGCCAGTGGCCGCGTTTTTTACCGGCGCGGTGCCGGCCGATCCGGAATTCCTGCGCGCGCTCCGCAAGGCGACCGAAGAGAACGGCGTGATGCTTATCTTCGACGAGATCGTGACCGGCTTCCGCCTCGGTCTGGGCGGCGCGTCGGCCCACTTCGGCGTGCGCCCGGACCTCGGATGTATCGGCAAGATCGTCGGCGGCGGCTTTCCGGTAGGCGCCTTCGGCGGGCGGCGCGATTTGATGGAAAAAGTGATCACGCCGACCAAGCAGCCGTCGGACGTCAAGGAGAAGAGCTTCGCCTCGGGAACGTTTTCGGGCAACCCGATCAGCATGGCCGCCGGACTCGCGGCGCTCACGGAACTCGAACGCAATCCGGTTTACGAGTATGTCGGCGCGATGGGCCACGCGGTGCGCGAGGGTATCGCCGCGAGCGCGCGCCGCCACGGCTTCCCGGTCCAGGTCACCGGCGTCGGTTCGCTCTTTCACGTCCACTTCGCCGACGCTCCGGTCACGAGCAAACGCACCGCGATCCGCGCCAACGCCGCCCGCCAGTATGAGTTCAGCATGGGTCTCCTCTCCAAGGGCATCCTGCTTACGCCCCATCATCCGGGGTTCCTCTCGGCCGCGCATACCGCCGACGACGTCAAGGAAGTGCTGCGGGTGGCCGACGAGGTGCTGCGCGAGATGGCCGCGGCCTAGCGCGGGAGAGAGAGGGGGGCGCTGCGCGATGGAGACCCGCTACGACTTCGGCGGCGACGAATACATCTTCGTCGACTTCGATATCGAGATGAGCCTCGAGGTCAACTTCAAGATTCTCTCGATCTGCCAGGCGATCGATCGCGATCGCGTGGACGGAGTGATCGAAGTATGCCCGGGCAACTCATCGTACCTGGTGCACTACCGGCCCGAGGAAATCGATCCGCACAAGCTGGTCAAGGCGTTGCGCGAGTTCGAGCATCAGGCCGAGCACATCACGAGCATCAGCTCGCGCATCGTGGACATCCCGGTGCTCTACGATGATCCGTGGACCAAGGAGTGCGCCAGGCAGTTTGCCGAGCGCCATCAGGACCCCTCCGTCACCAACCTGGAGTACCTGATGCGGATCAATGGCTTCAGCGACAAGCAGGAGTTTATCGCGGCGCACTCGGGGCGCCCTTACTGGATTTCGATGGTCGGTTTCGTGCCCGGCACCGCCTGGGGCTACCAGATGGTGCCGCGCGAACGCGCGCTGCAGGCGCCCAAGTACATCCGCCCGCGCACCGACACGCCCGAGCGCACGGTTTCGCACGGCGGCGCTTTCATGGCGATCTACCCGGTGCGGGGGCCGGGCGGCTATCAGTTGATCGGGATGACGCCGGTGCCGGTTTACGAACCCGAAGGGCGGCTGGTCGATCTGCGCGAGACGCGAATCCTGGCCAAGGCGGCCGATCGATGGAAACTGCGGCCGATCGATCTCGACGAGTTCAACGCGATTCGCGCGGAGGTCGAGGCCGGCACCTATCGCTACCGAATCGTCGAGCAGGAATTCAGACCTGCGGTCTATTTCAAGGATCCTGAGCGCTACCTCAACCGCCTCGAGCAAGAAGCGCGCTGATGCTCAAAGTCTTAAGACCAGGGCTGGTTACTACCATCCAGGACGCCGGCCGCTTCGGCTGGTATCACATCGGGATGCCGCCGTCGGGCGCGATGGATCAGTTCTCTCTCCGCGCCGGCAACCTGCTGGTCGGCAATGACGCAGGCGCCGCAGCGCTGGAAACGACATTTCTCGGCCCCGAGCTCGAGGCCGCCGCCGAGGTCACGGTCGCGGTGACCGGCGCGCCGCTTGAGTTGCGAGTTAGCGGGCGGCCCGCGCCGATGTGGGTCGCGCTCGCGCTCAAGGCGGGCGACAGGCTGCAGTGCGGACAGGCGGTCGCGGGCGTTCGCTCGTACGTTTGTGTGGCCGGCGGAATCGACGTGCCCGAACTATTGGGGAGCCGCTCGACCTATATGCTCGGACGTTTCGGCGGAATAAGCGGGCGCGCGATCGCCGCGCAAGACGTCCTGGCCATCGGCGCGCCCCGGCGCGCCGCCGCGGAGTTGACCGGGCGGCGGCTTGATCCGCGAATGCTGCCGGCCTTTCCGGAGGTCGTCGAACTGCGCATCCTGATGGGCCTTTGCAGTTATCGGCTTACCGAGGAGAGCGTCGCGCAGTTTCTGAGCACGCCGTGGGAGGTTTCGACCGAAGCCGATCGTATCGGTTACCGGATTCACGGGGTCGGATTTAAATTTCGCGATCGCGAACCGCCCTTTGGCGCCGGCTCCGATCCCTCGAACGTGGTTGACGTCGGCTATCCGGTCGGATCGATCCAGGTGCCCGGCGGCAAAGAGGGAATCCTGCTGATGCGCGACGCGGTTACGGGTGGCGGCTACGCAACGATCGGAACCGTGATCCAGTGCGACCTCGATCGCGTGGCCCAGGCGGCGCCGCGCACGCGCTTTCGTTTTCGCGCGGTCACCATCCAGGACGCGTTGCAGTTGCGCGCACAGTACAAGGCGCGCCTGCGCGCGCTTGGGGATTCGCTTGCGCTGTTCGATCGCGCCGGATGGCTGGGGCAGTAAGCTGCAGTCCCCGGCTCCCTGGTGCGCCGGGTGCGATTCGCCGTTTCAATTTGAAAAACGATCCGCCCCCTGATTTCGCCTTCGACGCTTCTGTCGGCGATACCAGGGGGCGGTAATGATCGGGTCGGACGCTCGCGTCCGGCCCGGTCAAAATGAAGGAAGCTCTGGCCTACTGTCCGCCGCCGGCGGGCTTGGCGAGCTTGTGGTACATCTCGGCCATCTTCGCGTACTGATCGGCCAAGGCGTTGTAGTGCGCAGCCGACCGCTTCATGAAGACGCGCTGCGTGGTGATCACTTCCGTGTCAGCTCCCGTGCGCAGGCCCTTGGGCGCGTGAATCGTGTTGTACTGCGCCTTGGCGTCGTCGGCCCGTTCCTTGGCGGCCTTGGCCTGGGCGTCGTAATAGTTCGCGAGCGCCGCGTAATCGTCGGCTGTCTTGGCGCTGCTCGCCATCGTTCCGACGTTTTCGGGGGTGATATCAGCTGCCATCCCCATCCCCGACCACGCCCCAACGATCATGGACGCCACGATCGCCACAAACAACGATGATTTCCTTCTCAACATCAGCTTCGGCTCCTTTGGTTGGTGCTCCCCCCCGATGCCGCTATTGTTTCGCAACGGGTTGCCGGATAGCTCAAGCATTTCGGTGAATTTTTTTCAAGCGGAGGCTTGGCGCTCGGGCTGTCGAATCCGGTTCCGTTCTTTTCCCCCGGGAGTGACATAGCCGCGGATTGGCTTCATCTATGAAGTGTTTATAGCTCACAAGGTTATCTTTTGACGATGAAGCGGCGGGACCTCCGAATGCCGCCCGGCGGGCAGCCAGGCTATTGTCTTCGGCACCTCGTGGACTTAGTGCCGGACTAATGTTACCGAAATATGACTCTGGAGGGGATCGGGAAAAAAACGGTGGATGTTAATTGCTTCGGGCTGCTTGACATTCCCTTTGGATCAAGCATTATAGCGTCCAACTCAGGGCGTGGCCTGCGGAGGGGTCTTACCCAAGGGAAGTGTGTCCATTAGGGCAACTCTCGGTCTGGCTCTGGGGCAACTGATGGGTGAAATAGGGAAGGCGCGATAGCGCAAGGCATCGCGTCCAATTGGTCCGTACGTAACCGTTCGGGGGTCGAGGCCGAGTTTGCGGTGGCCGGGGAGGCCGCGCACGAGAGTTCGCCATCGAAAGTTACGGTAACGATGCGGCGTCGAGAATTTTTCGAGAGGTGGCCTTTGCTGCACGGGGCAATGGGTAGAATCGGCAAACTGTCAATTATGTGCGCGGCGCTGGCGGCGCTGTGCGTGACGTCGGTGGGATGCGAGGGCGAGGCGCAGAAGCGCATGATCGCCGAGCGCATAGGAAACTCCTCCGAGGGGCGATCGCTACCCGAGCATGAAGATTATTATGGCTCAACCGTGGCGGACAAAGACCACGCGTGGGCGGTCGGCACCTACGGAACCATCCTGAGCATCACTGACAACGCGACCAAGGTTGCGCTGCAGAAGAGCGGGACACATTACTCGTTGTTCGCGGTGAGCTGTGCCAGCCCCAGCGACTGCGTAGTCGGGGGCGAGCGCGCTCTCATCCTGCACACGACCGACGGCGGCAAGACCTGGGATAAAGTTGACGCCCCAAAGAACGTCAGCGAAAACCTGCTCTCGATCGGGCGCGGCAAAGACCCGAATCAGATCTGGGCAGTTGGCCCCGAGGCCACCATCATTCACTCCTCTGACGGCGGTAAGACCTGGGAAGACCAGAGCCTTCACAAGGACGAGGCGCTCAACGGGGTTGCATTCCTCGACGACAGGGACGGCTGGGTGCAGGGCGAATTCGGGGTTATCAAGCACACGACCGACGGCGGCAAGACCTGGACGGAATCGGACAAGGTCGTGGGGCTGCCCAAGTACGTTGAGGACGTGACCGACGAGGAGGCGTACCATCGCGGAATACCGGAACTGAACGAGCAGGATCTGTACCTCTTCGGCAGCGCATGGACGAGCCCGCAGAAGGGTTACATCGTGGCCGCCAGCGGCTACGTGCTGGAGACCAACGACGGCGGCGCGACGTGGCAGGCTCATCGTGGCGGCACCAACTCGCTGTTTGCGATCGCCGCGCCCGCCGGACATCCGGCGGTAGCCGGTGGGCTCCTCGGGACGGTGGTCCACGAAGGTGACAAGGGGTGGGCGATTGACGAGAGCGTTTCGAGCCGTGTTTACACGTGGCTGCGGAGCGTGTCGTTTTCTCCCGACGGCTCCCTGGGAATTATGACGGGAGGAAACGGAGCTATCCTCGTCTCGCACGACGGCGGCGCGACGTGGGAAGCGTTGAACAAGGATACGATCATGGCCGCGGGAATCGCCGCTGCCAAGAGCTGAACCGAGCAGAGAGCTAAGCCGAACCGACCGGGGGCCTAGCGGCTGCGCGATACGCCGTCAGAAAATCCCGACGTTAAAAGCAGGAACTTCAATGGCAGTCAAGGATCTCAGCAAGCTACCGGCGGCGGAACGCATCACCCACGGCATTGCTCGAATAACTCTGCGGCATCGATGGCCCACGCTGGGGGTGCTGGCCGTGATCACGGTCTTTTTCGCCTTCCACGCGGTCAAGGTTCAGATGTACAGCCAGTTCGCCGACCTGTTGCCGCAGGCCCATCCGTACATCAAGGCGTACAATCACTTCCGCACGACTTTCGGCGGCGCCAACATCGTCAGCCTCTCCCTGCGGGTGAAGGAAGGCGACATCTTCAACACCGACACGCTGAAGAAGATCCGTTACGTCACGGAGAAAGTGGACCAGATCGACGGCGTCAACCACTACCAGGTCGCCTCGCTCTCCCACGTGAAGATTCGGCGTCTAGAGGCGCGTTCGGGCGGCCTCATCAAGTCGGTGCCGGTCTTGCCCGAGCAGGTTCCGACCGACCCGGCCGAACTCAAGGAACTCAAGAAGGCGATGTACAACAACGACATCGTCTACGGGAAATATCTCTCGACTGACGGCAAGGCCGCGCTGATCCTGGCGGGCTTCAACGAAGAGCGTCTCGACTACGGCAATATCCAGCACCAGATCATGGAGATCCGCAAGCACGTCGAGGATAGCAACACGGTGCTGTACGCGGCGGGCGAGCCGATGCTCAAGGGCTGGGTGTGGTTCTACACCGGCGAGCTGGCGGAGATCTTCGCGGTCACGTTCATCTTCATCTTCGGCACCTTGATCGTTTACTTCCGCCGACTCTACGGCGTGCTGCTCCCGTTCATCGGCGCGGTCGCACAGGCTATCTGGGGCCTCGGCTTCCTGGGTATTCTGGGCTACAACCTCGACCCTCTTGTCCTGGTTATCCCGCTGCTGGTTTCAGCGCGCGCCGCCAGCCACGGCGTGCAGATGGTCGAGCGTTATTTCGAGGAGCTTGAAGCCACCGGCGACAAGCATCACGCCGTCGCAATCGCGATGGGTGAGTTGCTGCTCCCGGGCGGAATCGGCGTCCTCGCGGACGCCGCCGGCATCCTGGTGCTGGCCGTCGCCACCATCCCGCTGGTCCGCAAGCTCGCCTTCTTCGCGAGCTTCTGGGGCTTTTCGAACATCTTCACGATTCTGCTGCTGATCCCGCTGCTGCTCGACGTGCTGCCGCGCCCTGCAAAGACCCATCACTACGTCCCTCAGTGGATGCACGATCTGCTTGCGTGGGTCGGTGAATTCTGTACCAGCAGGAACGGACGCTGGGCGGTCTTTGCGATCTCCGCGGTGATCGTCGCCGCCGGCGCCTACGAGGCGACTTCGGTGCAGGTCGGCGAGACCGAGGCCGGATCGCCGCTGCTGTTCCAGAACTCGGACTTCAATATTTCGGCGCGCGCGATCAACGCCGACTTCGCAGGCTCCAACCAGCTGGTCATCTATATGCAGGGCAGCCGGGACGACGCACTCAAGGATCCCGAGGTCCTCGCCGTGCTCGACAACCTGCGCCACTACATGATGGAACAGACCGAGGCCGGCGGTACACGCGATCTGCCGACCCTGGTGCGTAGCGTCAACCGGCTCTATCACT
The DNA here is from genome assembly GCA_035500095.1 of Candidatus Binataceae bacterium. Taxonomy (NCBI): domain Bacteria; phylum Candidatus Binatota; class Binatia (SeqCode); order Binatales (SeqCode); family Binataceae (SeqCode); species Binataceae bacterium (SeqCode). The sequence goes on along the minus strand of DATJXN010000090.1, from coordinate 339 downwards.
ACGACGACCCGGCGTGGGCGGTCATTCCGCGCACCGAAGCCGGCGTGGGCAACATGACGTTCATGTATGAGGCCAACGCGCCGGTGCCTGGCGTGATCCTGGAGTACATGGACTTCCATGCCCGCGACGGACAGTTCGTGGTCTTCTACAAGGACGCCAAGGGCACGACGATCGATGAAGCGATCATGCGGGCCAAGCTGTTCATGGCCGCACATCCGATGAAAAACGTCAAGTTCGTGCTGGCCGGCGGCACCATCGGGACCACCGCCGCACTGAACGACGAAGTGGCATACTCCGACCGCGTAAGCACCATCCTGATCGTCGCGGTGGTGTTCATGC